>NZ_JACRSU010000002.1:300000-568282 GCF_014384785.1 Congzhengia minquanensis | reverse complement strand
TTAGCACCTGCGCCACCGGCAAACCCGCCATTGGTCTCTTTTGCATTTTTTCCAATTGCGCCGCCTTCTGTCGCTCCCGTGTTACCGACTGTTGTTGCTGCGCCTGCCTGAAAACCGCCATCAGCCGTTTGTTTGTCTGCCTTTAAAGCTAAAAGATTATCAACAATGTTTTTGTTATAATAATCTTTTAAAGCATTATTTAATTCTGTTTTAGTCGGATAAGCAGATAAATCAACCAACCCTCCAAAACTATCCCATGTAGTACCTGTCCATGCTACATTCTCACCTGCATTTACGGAAATTACCGTCAAACCGGAAGAAACGTATGTTGGACAAATAAAGAAAGACACAATATCTGTGTCATTTCCTTCATACCCTGTCAAATTGTTTACAAACCTTGAACCAGTTGCTTGCGCATATGGAAAGCCACCAGCGTATGTCCCATCAATATTATAAACATAAGTTTCACCATAAGTTCCAGAACCGCTTGTGTCTATAAAATAATCTCTATAATTTTCCCACACGTCTCCGTTGGAAAATTCGTAATTTTTATTTCCATCTGAATCCTCATACACAAAAGAGAAATAATCTGAAAATTTACCTGTAAAATATGCGCAAGAGGCTTCAAGTGTAATATAACTTTTCTCAATAATATTATAAACTGCACCAATCTCAGGATTTTTTGGTAAGTAAAGCCCCGATGTATAATTCCCTCTAAATTTATAAATTGAATGGTCTTCAAATCCTATTTTTTTTACGGAACCATCATCATTCAGCACATATATACCATCAGATTTGACAAATAACCCCTTCGTACCATCTGGTAAATCAAGAGGGTTAATATCAATTTCCGGCATTATTAAAGGAGTTTTCATCATATATGCCATTTAATCACACTCCATTCTTTTATTCTGTTTTATGTACACCTGTATAAATACAAGGCAAAAGAGCAACATTTCGCGGCCTTGTGGCTATAGAATTAATATTGTTCCCTAAAGACGCATTCCCGCCTTCGTGTGCCCTAACTGTTTTATTATCCTCGCCATCACTTACATATCGCACCCCATGCTCATCGGTAGTAAGCCTTGTTCCGTTCTGTGCCCCACCAAATACACGCCCATTATCAATGCCTCTACCTGCATCATACCCGCGAATGAATTCTCCGCGTAAATCTGGAATATTAAATGTTGTGCTTCCATCTCCAGAGCCAAATGTAATGCCAATTATATTAAACAGAGCACTATAAGTAGTTCTACTTAAAGCACGTCCGTCACAAACAACCCATCCGTCCGGCGCAGTGTCTTTACAATAATAACTTACAAATCCTACCAACATTGAATATAAATCTTCTGCAAGCTTATGAGCATCATTTATTCCATCTTCCATTTCATTCAAATTTGCTGCATTTAAATAGGGAGCACCGCCATTTACCCAAGTATGTTTATTTGTATATGCCAAATTTCCCACCTCATTTAATTTTAGTTTTTAAATACTATATGTGCATTTTTTAAATCTCCCCAATATAATAAAAACACATTATCACCAACAGTAATTGTGTCAACCGTCTTAATCTTGGCAGAAAATGTGTTAGAGTCAAAGGGGAGCTGTACCGTAGCAATATCATTATTAATTGAAATAACTTTAGCCTGTGTAATTTTAGCTGTGTTTTTAAAGGTGTCATCTTGTTTTAATTTCTTTACAACAAACGGAACTAATTCCTGAATTAATTCACTTAAATCTTTTTCATTCAATTCATATCAACCCCTATAACAGAAAAATTACTGATGTTATTAACACTGCAAGCACTCACGCTCATTGTTCCTCTCCCAGAAAGGGGCAAGGAATAACTATCAATTAAAAATTTTTCTTTCGTCATTTTATTTCTTGGTGTAGCTACAGTTATTAGTTTATTTACCTGAACCTCTCATGACTAAAGTCATAAGGTTCCCAGTCAAGTATTCTAATGAATACAGTATCACTGGGCTAACCGGACAGTTCCTGCCCTTTTACATATGTTAATTATGCTACTTGCAATATTCTTAATCCTTCGTTTAATATATTTATAGCGGCATTTATATCTCTATCATGATGTGTATCGCAACAAGAACAATCCCATTCTCTAACTTCAAGATTTTTAGTTTCCTTGTTTACATACCCACATACATTACAAGTTTGAGAACTTGCAAAGAATTTATCTACTTTTACAATTTGTCTGTTGTTCCAATTAGCCTTATACTCTAACATTCTTACAAATTCAGACCAACTAACATCTGCAATAGACCTTGCAAGTTTATGATTTTTAATCATATTGTTTACTTGCAAATCTTCAAGGCATATTATTTTATTGTCTTTAACTATATTAGTAGATAATTTATGTAGAAAATCTTTTCTTTGATTAGCTATTTTCTCATGTCGTTTAGCCACTTTAATTCTTGCTTTATTACGATTAGAACTACCAATTGTCTTTCTTGATAACTCTTTTTGTAATTTAGCAAGTTTATCTAATGACTTTTTGAGATATTTTGGATTTTCTACTATAATGCCATCGCTTGTAATACAAAATTCTTTAATTCCCAAATCTATTCCAACAACTGAACCAGTAGATTGATATTGTGGAAGTTCCACCTCAGTACAACATATTGAACAATAATACTTGCCACTTGGCTCTTGTGAAATAGTAGCATTTAGTATTCTACCTTGAGGGAATTGTTTATCTCTAAATTTTACCTTGCCAAGCTTAGGTAGTTTAATATGTTTTTCTAATACTGAAATACTATTGTTGGTAAATGTAGTTCTGTACGACTTTCGATTATCTTTCTTGCTTTTAAATTTAGGGAACCCTGAATGCTCTTTAAAGAATTTTTGATAAGCAGAATCTAAGTCTTTTAGACTTGTTTGTAATGCCCACTTATCGACTTCCTTGAGCTATTCTAATTCCGTTTTTAATGTAGTTAATAATTTACTGCATTCATTATAACTAATAGATTTTTTGTCATTTTTATAAGACTCAATCTTTTTAGCAAGAAAGTGGTTATATACAAATCTACTACAACCAAACGATTTTTGTATCAATATTTGTTGTTCTTTATTTGGATATATGCGATATTTGTATGCCCTTTCGATGATTTTCACCTCATTTTATCTTTTGTTTTTTGTATATATATTCTGATTTGAGATTCTATGTTCTCAGACACAGTAGCCACAAAATAGCTTGGATTCCATAAATGTCCACTATACAAACTCTTCTTGAGTGTTTCGCCAAATTCCTTCATAGTAATCGTGCTGAAACACCTTTTAAAGATTTTATTAGGTTTGGAATATAATGTTGCGGTGAACAATTTATAAGAAGATGTATATGGTCTAAATCACCATTACACTCTAATATCTCAAAATTATTATCACTTGCTATCTTGTTTAATATCTCTATTAATCTATTCTCTATTGTTTTTGTTAAAATCTTACGTCTATACTTTACGCACCAAACAATATGATACTGTATTGAATATACATATCCTCTACCATATACTTTTATATTAATCACCTTAATGTATAATAACATATGTATTAGATAAAGCCAAGTAAAAATCTATATTAAACTTATTTTTATAATTAACATATGTAAAAGAACAGGATAATGGTTAGTTACCCTATAATTTCAATCATTTTAGAGGTTGTCGTTCATATAGAGTCGCTACTCTCTATACAGTTCTCTTATGAACTTCTTAATGTTTCCATTAAGCACAGACTATATCTTCTCCCTCACCATTGCGTGTTAGGGGCTACCCACTTCGGTACGCTTGCACCTACTTCCCTCAAGAGGAATAGTCGTTGAACGTTCTCCTATTCGGAGCTTCGCTGCTGATTTTCGATTTTGTGAATAGTGTTTAGGGTTTAACCTTGCACCATCTAACAAATTTTTTCTACTTTCGTAACCATCACACTTGAGTGTATTTCATCTCTATGTTGTGGTTTTGTTAGCTTTACGAATTTCCAGCAATTCAAGTAGTATTGTACGGTTTCTCTCCGTATCTACATACAGATTTCTCTATATGCTAACTGTTTCTTCACCTAACTCACGACTAAAGTCACGAGTATGCGGTGAATATTCAATCAAAATGATATAAAGGCAAAGAGGGGAGTGTAATTGATTTTTTCAGCATCCCTTCCTGTTTTGCATATTCTTTTCCCAAAGCCTCACATTGAGAATCAGAATAATACTGAGAATCTTCATAAGGAGGTTTCGTTTTAAGCCCTATTTTCTCAATACTAATATCGCTTAAAGGATTATGATTTTGTATCCTTGCTTTTGCCTGATAACCATTTGCAATGTTACCCAAAACAATGAAATCATTATATACTTTGTCAAAATTATAACTGGTCTCTAAACCTGTCATTTCTTTTTCGTCAATTGTGTAATCCCATAAAATTTCTTTATCTTCATCAAAATCATCTAAGCTTGATAAAGGTTCAATCACAAGTCTTCCGTTTACATCATAATAAATAGAAGCAGAAAGAATTTTTGCATATTCAAGTAAAACATCTGCCATAGTTCCACCTCGCTGCACTGTAGCTGTATATGGACATTTTAATAATTCATTGCCAAAACTATCAAATTTTCCAATATAATAATTCGATAGATTTGGTTCTAGTGGGTCGATCATTTCTGTCTTATCCGATACATTGGTTCCATTGTCATATTTAGATAAACGAAGCAACCCTCTTGTAGCCTCAAACAGATTATTTCCGATATTCGTTTGATATGTACCAGATAGATTTCCGGCTATCGTTCCGTCAAAGTAAGCCCATTTATCAACCCCTTGAATTGTCACAGAACGTTCCGAAGGATTGTATGTATCTGTTGGATTCGTTACACAAAAAACGCCTTGTGGTAAGTATAGCGGGGTATTATCATCAAGATAAATCCCCGCCCATACCTTAAACTTCTGCCCAAACCATATATGATTAATGTCAATTGGATTTCGATTTCTGTCATTATTAATTTTTAATGTACAAGATCGTCTTGCACCATTTTGATAATTGACAGAAATATTACCGCTTATGTCAAACATCTGATTTGTTATATCTTGTTTTTCAGTTTCATCAGCATTTAAAAGTGTTATTTTCACTGCTGTTTTATGCGGCTGACGAATTTTTTTTAGATATTGCTGAAAACTAGTCATACAATAACCACCTCGCCACTAAAAGCGAAATCTGAATATAATGTAACATCATAATTGTTATTCACTTCAATATCGACAATTACAGAAATATATTTATTGTTGTGCAACATATACACATTTACACTGTCTGCATTTGTTCCGTGTGTTGCATAGGGTATATACAAAGACAAACTATCTGTCCAATCCTGAACAGTAAATTTCCGTCTGTATCTCGGATAAAATGTGTATAATACCCATTCATTACCGGTGCGCTTAAACCATGTCTGCAACGTAATATCAAATACAATTAAGCCGTCTCTTAAATATTCGTTTGACATCGCAAGCCGTTCTTCTGTTGACAAAGCCATAATATCAGAGCCAGAATTCTTTGACAACTTTTCAAAATTATTATTTATCTTCTCTCGTACTTCTTCTGCTTGGTCTCCATTGCGAATTTTATCTATTGTTATCATTGTTTTTCACCTCATTCCACATCAAGAACACCATGATTACCAGTCCAATACTTATTGTCATCCCATAAATAACTGTCATCCCAAACATAATTAAGATACGGTGAAACAATGCCGTTATTTGTAAGCAACCAAGTATTGACAGACAAATTAGAATTATTAATCACAGATAAACCATAAGTATCTCCAACTTCAACCCAATCAATAGAAACTGAACGTAAACTATCTACCAAGTTATTTTCGTTGCTGACCTTTAGCTCACTTGAAATTTGTATTTCAAACAAGTTTCCCTCAATATCTTTTAAGAATTTTCTACGAGTATCTGTAGTCAAAGATTTTAATTCTGTCATCATTTGAGGTGTTTGCTTATATTTCCCGTCACCACAATTTACAAAACCAACCAAAGAAGATAGAGAACCGCTCCAATAATTGCTTGGAGATGCTTGAACAGTTGGATATGAAGTGAAATTCTTGATTACTTCAATATCTGTATTATTTGACATATCTCCAATATTTAAATTCAGCCTAAAAATAAACATTTTGCTCAAATATAAAACATTTTCAATCCCACTATCATCTGCAACCATTAAACAATAATGACTCCATTGTGTTTTTACATCGTTGCTTCGCATTGGGTACATAATTCCATTTTCGCTTTTAGGGTATAAATAATAAGAGTAGGATTTGTTATTAGATACCATATAATCCACAACAAAACTTGTGTTTATAGAGTGGATATCTGCAACAAATTCTGTAAATGGATTAGCATTTTCCTTGCGTCTAATTTCAAATTCATCCAAAGACTCAATTAATGTATTGCCAGCATTTAAATTGTAATTAAATTTAGAGAAAAAATCAAAACTTGATACAGAAGCAAAATCATTCGCATCCGAAATAAAATTTTCAGATAAATCTATTTGTTCAATTGCTTCGTCCTGTGTTGCACAAATATAATCACAAATCCATGGCGTTTGATTACCACTTCCACCAATAGCCAAAAATCTATAATATAAATTTAATGGTAGAGAATATTGTGAAGACACATTGCATACAAGCTCATTATCAGCTTTTAATTGCCAAGTACCATATGTAGGCGTTAAATTCGCACTTGGTGACAAATTGCTCAATGGAGTTCTTGCGCCGGTAGCTTCATAAACAACTTCACGAATATCTCCATTTGGTTTAATTAAAACAAAATTCCAGTATTGTTCACCGTAAAATGAAATAGTACTTGTTGTTTCCGCAACAACTGTTCCATAGCGTGAAATAGTCATGGCGAGTTTAGAGTCATCATTTATAAATAATTTCTTTGTAAAAATACCGGAATCGCTTTCACTTACAGAAGACGAGAATTCCAAAAGCTGAACATTTTTAAAAGAATCTTGTCCTTTATATTGAAGGCTAATAAGAATATAAGACGAATCATATACTATAAAATTACTCTTGTCACTTTTCTGGAAAGAAACCCCTGATTGTTCATACAATTTTAATGATGTCAAGCCATTCATAGGATAATTGTCTATATATAAATTACGGCCAAATGCTGAACCTGACACAACCTTAACACCACCCCAATTACATAACATTCCACATTCATTTGGCAGTTGTGTAACAAGGAAATCACCTGACAATTCAGCCGCTTGGTATAAAACATTTATTTTTATAGTTTTAAATGCGAACATATCGTTTTGCGAAACCACTTTAAAAGAAAGCTCATATTCTTGACCAGAAATGAAACCACTATAAGAATATGAAATGTTTCCTACCGAGCCATAAATTCTATTTTTAGAAATCGTATCTTCTATAATTTCTCCTGTAGCACTATTCTTTAATATCCATCCAAACCATTTAACAGAAGAATATTCATCTATGTAATCAACCGTAAATAAACAACTTCGTTTTGTAATAGAGACAGAAGACACGATTTCAACTCCGTCTGAATACAATTTAATTTGCGGTGCTACGTTTGCATAAAATACAGCATAATCACTAGAAATAGTAGGGGAGTCCGCTGTATTAGACACACTCCAAAAACTCATTTTATATTTAAATGGGTCTGACTTCTCACTTTTTGACTTATAACTCACCAAATAAAGCATTCCATTTTTAAATATATCCGAAGATAATTTATTTTTTTCAAATGACAAGTCTGAAACATTATTTTTCAACATATAAATAGCTCCATCAGTAGCACCGTAATCTCCAACACTATATATTATCATACTGTCTATTGAATATATATCACGTTTTAATTCTAATTCGCCATCTTGTGTACATTCGATAAAATCACTTGCTAAATACCACATTGGAAGTGTATTTAAATTAATTCCATTTGTTAATTCAAACGTGTTATATCTCCCATGAGTGCTAGTTGGATAAAATAAATTTATAGATTGTTTGTTAGTTGAATAAAACGTCTGTGGCACAACATATGTGTATTGTACCCGATACGTTTTTCCAACAACAAACTCTCCATCTCCAGAGCTATAATCAAATTCATCATTTTTTGGTCTTACTAAACATCCCTCTTCATCGTCTATTTTGGCAGGAACACACGGATGAGTTGTATAAAATGTATAAATGGGATTTGTTTTAATTGGCGGTTTGTCCGAAGGTACATATAACTTTCCAGCAATAGAACATGTGAGTTCTTCGTCAAACACGTATAACACATATCCATCATCCGTTAAATTCATAATATCAACTTTATATGCATTTATTGGTTCATTTCCGTCAATTACGCATGTGGGTTTAAACGGAATATTTATATCCACAGCCGGATCTCCAATGGTTTCATTTGGACATAAAAATTTTGGTTTATATAATGGCACTTCCTCACCTCGTCTCTTTCTGAATATAATAAAAAGCAGCGAACAAAATACTCACTGCTTCAAAATATAAATATTAAATTTTAACATGTTTTATATATTGACAAAATAACCCACAAATGATAAAATATCGCTTGTGGAAATCCACTGTTTACTGTTGAGTTTCTTCCAATCTTTGTAGACGGTCGATGGTTAAAAGGACGGTTGCCTTGTCATCCCGCTTGGGCGGAATGGAGGCGTGTGTATAGCCCTTGACGGGAAATAATTCTCGAAGGGAGGCTGATACATATAACTCTTCAAGATGTATTTTGGATTATCTCTATTGTTTGGATTCTTATTCAGGCATGTGTTGACACTCCACATGACTAAAGTCGTGGGATTCTTGCTTCAACCACTACTGCATTCCTAACAAGTTGTCTTGCTGGCTTGTCTTACACAGTGTCCACAAGCTAGATTATACTGTTCCCGTATGCCCTACGGTGCAGTTTATTACAATAGAACCACTGATGTTCTAGTGTTTATGTTTACTATGCCGACCGCGTTTGCAGTCCTTTATTCAGTATGTTGATACTTGCGTTAGTATCCCTGTCATGCTTTGTATGACACTCCGGGCACTCCCATTTACGAATTGCAAGATTCTTTACAAGTGGATTTTTAAATCCACAGCAGGAACATGTCTGGCTACTTGGATACATTGTAGGTACTTTTACAATGTCATTACCGTACCAGACAGATTTATAGGATAGCATATCAAAAAATTTAGACCATGATACTGAACCTATGTGTTGTGCCAGTTTATGATTACGCATCATATTTTTTACTTTTAAATCTTCTATACAGATTGTTTGGTTTTCACGCACTAATATAGTTGACTGTTTTTGCAGGAAATCATTACGCTGATTAGTTATCTTTTCATGGACTAGAGCTACTTTGACACGCTGTTTATTACGATTGTTAGAGCCTTTTTGCTTACGAGATAGTCTACGCTGTTCTCTGATGAGCTTACGCATAGACTTCTCAAGGTATTTTGGATTATGTACTACATTCCCATTGGAATCAGAGTAAAAGTCCTTAATACCAACATCAATACCAATAGACCCACCCTTATTGGGCTTAAATTCTAGTTCAAAATCTACATTAAGAACCACAAAATATTTGCCAGAAGGTGTGCGTTCAATTGTTACATTATTGATTTTACCTACTTTCATAGACTGTTTAATTTTTACATAGCCAAGTTTTGGAAGTTTTAGATACTTGTCTACGATGCGAATGTTATCATTCTGATTAACAGTTCTATAGGATTGATGATTGTGATGTTTACTCTTAAACTGTGGATGCTTTGCACGTTTCTGAAAGAAATTTACAAAACCTCTATCAAGGTCACGCAAAGCTTGTTGTAAAGCTATAGAGTCAACTTCTTTTAGAAATGCAAAATCATCATGCTTTTTCAAATCTGTCAGCATTGCAGAAGTTTGAGAGTAACCTACTTTTAAACCATTCTTATAGGCTTCATCACGCATAGCAAGACCTTTGTTGTAGATGAGTCTACAACAACCAAGAGTCTGATTTATTAAGTTTTGTTGTTCCTTATTAGGATATGCTCTAAATTTAATACCTTTTTTCATGAATACTCCTATGGTCTGGTCTTTTGGGTATCAACATACCATTTGATAGTTTCAGAACTAACATTACCTGCTGTACTTACAAAATAGCTACGAGTCCAAAGAGAAGGCATAGATTTTAATTGTTTAAATTCTTCTCTAAGTACAAGTGATGTAGCACCTTTGATTTGTTTCATGATAATTGGAATTGACATAGTAGGAAGTACACTTAAAAACATATGTACATGGTCTATATGGCATTCCATAGCAAGTATCTCAATATCGCACTTGGCACATTCAGCAATTACAAGTTCTTTGAAACGCTGTTCTACTCCAGGGATATTGAATATTTTTCGTCTATATCTCGGACAGAACACAAAATGGTAGTTAATCAATGATACTGTTGTCTTTGTATGTTTATATTCGTTATTCATACTTAACAGTATAGCATATATGTAGATGTTAGTCAATATATTATCTACATATAGTTAAAAAATGTGGGCTATCATCCGCGCGGTTAAAACCGCGGGTTTTCTTGCCCACGTGGCTTATAAATTCATTAACAAAAAGAAGAAGTGAGCCGTCTGCCGCAATCAGAATGGCTCACTAAAATTTGAGATTTTATAATCTCATCTTAAGTTTTGTCGTATCATTGTGGCAACCGTCTTGGGTTTCCACACCTTTATTTTCTATAACTATTATATCATAAAATTATTTATATTAATACTGTTAATTTTAACAAAATCATATAATACATTTTGTTAGTTTTTTTATTATCATTTCACATAAGTATAATAATTAGTTAACCATTCCCTTTGAAGGATAAAATTCCATACCTTTGGCTAACAGATTTGATAAATCCGTTAAAGTAATTTTTAAGTTCTTTATTTCTTCTGGAGTTAATGGGGGTAAATATTTTTGCAAATCATCAGAAGATTGTTGAATTAACGCCTTTGTTGCTTCCTCATTTGCTTTTTTAACACTTTCTATCATATCATTTTGCATACTTAATATGTTATATTGCTCTTCTTGTTGTTTACAAGTTAACATGTGCAATTTTATTTTGGTACATCTATTTAAAATAACAATCAAATTGCGAAAAATGGGTTCAGATTCAGCACCAACAGAAAATTTCATCCATGTCCCGCCAATATCAAATGATTCTAACTCAAATTGTTGATCTTTAATATTTAAATATGGACATTGAGTGAAAACATTATTTAAGGTATTAACGTATTCAGTAAGCTCAGAAAAATTTTTAGTAACTGGGAATTTTACGTCAAACCCCGGTCTGAAATTATGAATATCAAGTTCTTCACAGAATCTTATAACGCCATCCATATAATCTGATAATGATGTAATGTTTGATTGAATCGTTTCAAAATCTAGTGCACTAAACCCCGAACCATTTGAATCGTTAACTTTTTTATTAATTAAATTAGTAGTTTCATTAATAATATCATTAAAACACCCAATTTTTTTTAAATTCCGTAAAGCTTGTTGAGCATTTAACCACAGTAATAGGCTATCCTCACTATCCGAAATATTCCCCGACATTATTTTAAAGTCTAAATCTAAAATTGCAAAATAGTTATCTTTTATTAGATAGTACATGTTTATTAATCTCATTTTTATCCCCCAAAGCTTTAATAGCAATATTATAAAATAAATATTTCTATCTCTAAAGCATCGTCACATTATCTATTTAAGCAAACATTAATCTCAGGATTTAATCGTTTCAAAAAATCATCAAACTTTGGGACAGTAAAATCAATCTCCGCATACCCAGTAGAATATATTAACCCTTTATTGATTAACTGTGCTCTAATAGGAGATATACTTTTCACATTTCGGTTCATTATTCGTGCAACATTAGCTATGGTACAAGGAAGCTCGCCGCATTTTACCATAGCATACATAAATTTTCTTTCAGTTTCTGTACACCTTTCAAATCTTATTTGAAAAAAACTATTATCAAGATTCTCAAGAGAATATGGTATCGCAGATATTACATCATCTTTCTGTATTATGTTTTTATCATAAATGCTCCATATGGTACTGCAAAGCTCTTGAAGGAAATATGGATAACATCCAGTAGCCAATAATATTTCAGCAATAGCACCTTCCGTATATTTCACATTAAATGGTTTAGCCGGTTCAATTATCGCATTAATAGCATCATTGTTTTTCAAAGAATCAATTTGTGTATATTGAAACAATCTTTCAGAATAGGATTTAATATCTCCAAAAGTTTTAAGTATCTTAGGAAGTCCTGCACAGAAAACTAAAATTGGCAAACGTAATTGATTGACTCGATGGAGAGCCATTAATAATGCCTCCAATTGCTCGTCTTCAACGTATTGAATTTCATCTATAAAAAAACAAATAGTGTTCCCAGTGTCAAATGCAAGTTTTCCCAATGATACAAAAAGTTCTGTTACATCATTAGAAAGGCTATCAGGTATAGTTAAATCAGCTATCTCTGCTGATGGAGTATTATCAGCCGGATTAATTGTAACTCTCAGTTGTTTAATTGCGGCAATTACTTTGTTTAATTTATCTTTGGCATTTTCTTTAAAGCTCATCTGATTTAACAATCTTTGGCTTGCGATTGAAACATCCTTAATAAAAGAATTGTTTTCTTTTATCTCAATATGCTCATACAATACATTTAAGTCATCGGCAATATTTTCAATAGCGTTGAGCAATACAGTTTTACCCACTCCGCGTAATCCGTAATATGCAATTGACCTTTCAGGGAACTGGGCTTGAGTTGATACAATACATCTCTTGGCTTCCTCAATGATTGAATCCCTTCCCGCTAAATAGCCGGGAATACGTCCAGACCCCGGAGTATATGGATTAACAATATTAATCAAAAAAAATCACTCCTCACGCTATAAGTTTATAGAAATAGTATAACATATTTTAGTAAATCAATCAAGCATATTGATGTGAACCATGCCTTATTTTATAGACATTGGTGCAACCAATGTATTTAATGCATTTTGCTCAAAAGTAGCAGTTACCTTTGCTTCTTTTTCTTCTGTATCTAAAAGATAAGGTTGTTTCACTATATCCATTGCATTTAACACTTCGTTAACAGTGAACTTATTTCTCTCGACCATAAACTTACAAACAAATCTATCTGCACCATATGGCAACAAAGATTCCGGCGGTAAATTCGCCCCGCAATTCATAAAATATTTTACTGATAACCAAGCTCTGTAAAATATTTCTGTAAATGAATGGTCATATGGTAAAGGACACACAATCAAATTTTTTGTTTCGTGTAAATATATTTTGTCATTTTTCCCTTGCTTTGCAGGGACTATTGCCATCCTAAGTCCCCTTGCTGCTTCTAATAATGAAGGGTTTATTTTTACAGTTGTTCCAATCCATTTATCAGGCTCCGACTTCCCCACAAATAAATCAGCCTTCCATAAACCGTTAATACTATTGGGTAATTTTTCTCTTTCAGAAGGTTTTCTAAATGCATTAATAACACCTTGTATATGTTTCTTTAATTTTATTGGTTGACCTTTTGTTCCAGTTAATAATGCAGATTCATCCGTTAAATGCTCATTTACAGTTTCAATTAACTGCATGGCTCCATTCTTTTCAGCCCCAAATAATATAGATGTAGGAGAACCTTGTTTAATTTTACAAAATTTCTGCAATACTGTATCAATGCGTTCTAAAACTAATGGATTATTGTTGACAATTGCATCATGTACTGCATATTCAAAACAAATACCACAATCACCGTCTCCTTCACGATACAAACGGGACAATAAATTTAAAGATATATTATCGTAACCACCAACATCGGCAACTACTTCTCTTTTTAAAGAATATAGTATTCCTCTTAGTATTGGGATAGTAACCGCAAATAAAGCTTCAACTTCCGAATTTACAGGATTGTTTTGTTTGTATTTTATCAGATCAATCATTTTGTCTTTGTTTCCTTTCAGCAATTATCACTTCCTTTCCATTATACACCAAATAGTTATTATTTTCAACAAATTTTGTATCAAAAAAACAAAGTAGAGACTGCCCAAAAAGAACAGTCTCATACCACATCGTATTAATGAATCGCTATATGTCTCCTTAATGCTTCATTAACAGCTTTTGAGTCTTGTTCTGATAATTTCACACCATTTACTGTCACGCTGTTATCAACATTTGTCACATTATTGTTTGTCCTGTTTGTTGTTTCAGGCAAAGGATAAGATTTCGTAATCCCTTTTATATCTGGTGGAGAAGCGACCAGTTTAGAATAATCTCGCTGTGTTAACGGAGTAATCCCGAGATTTTTAGCCACATCATCAGGCGTTAATACAACATAGTCATCTGAATTAATCGTGCTACGACTATAAGACTCGTCTTCTTCTATTTTGGCGTATCCGGACTTATGATACCCACTTTCGGGTTCTATGCTTCTTTCATACCCTTTATATTCCTGAAGTGGTACAAAATTTTTGCCAGTTAACATTTCATAAAGAGGACTAAAGGCACTGGTAATATCAGAAACAAAACTATCTAAATATTCACTGTCTGTCAATACCAAATCAGACCACGCCTGACTAACAGATAAAACGCCGCCTTCTGCAATTTCCGTTATTTTATTCCAACGGTCGTTAATTTCGGTTATCTGAGAATCTAAATAATTAATTTGCGTACTTAAATCGTCTGTCTTTGCAGATAACTTATTTGTTTCGCCGGTTTGGTATTTCTGTGTTTCAGCATTAGATAGAGAATACTTCGCGTCTTCTAAATCATTCTGCGCATTTATAACATCTTGTGTATTTGCCACCCATTGCCATTGCCCGTTAACAAACATTCTGACGTTACGTTCATTTAAAATATTATTTAACTGAGTGCGCTTTTTATCAACTTCCAACTGTGCTTTAGAAATTTCATATTGTTTCATTAACAAATCATACTGTCTTTCATAGTTGTTTGTTATTTCAGCAATATCTTCTTTCTGAGCGTGTTGCAAATCATATTCATAGCGACTTTTTAAATTATTTGCTTTAACCTGAATATCGTTTAGCTCTTTTGTTAACGCAATATAATCCTTTTCGTTAAATAACAACAGACGGGTTTGCGCATCAAGATATTTATAGGACGTTTGTGCAGCTTTCAATTCTTTGTTAATGTTATGATGTGCTTCTGTAATGCTATTGGTTACAGAATAGTATTTTGAAAGAAGAGTATTTAAAGAATTATAATAAGTGATTTGCTCATTTAAATTCTCTTTTTGTTTTTCAATAGCTTTCGTTTCAATATCAATGGCTTTTTGTACAGCGTTTATAAATTCTTGTTTTCTTTCTTGGTCTGAAGCATACAATTCATTTTGCGCTTTTTTACCGGCCTCAATATTATTATTAATTGCTTGTCCAAAAATCGAAATGCCTTCAACAAGCCCACGTATTTCAGTGTCAACCGCTTCTCCATATCGTGATATGATATCCTTCATATCCCGTTCAAATTCATCTGAAATACTTCCATCAATGTTAAACCAATCTGTAGGATTTAACTTTACACCGTTTATATCGGTAATAGCATTCCCGTCTAAAAATCGGAACAATTGTGCCATCACAGCATCGCGCTGTTCGCCGTTTGCCTTTTGAGAAGCTTTAGAATAATTTACAGTATCTTGATTTTCTTTATATTTTCTGTTTCTTAGAATGGCTTTTGCGATCGGGTCTTCCGTTAAAGATTCAAGACTTGCCAAATCATCAACACGCTTATCTCGATAAATTTGCTCGTTATCAAATCCGGCAACAATAGAATTCCACCATTTTTTAGAGTCGTTTACCTTTTTTTCAGCTATCTTTTTATCAAACTCATAAAGTATTTCCGTTTGATTCGTAATTAACTCCTTAAATGATGTTAATTCATCTTGCATAGCTTGTTCTAAAGCGTCAATTGCTTCTTGCGTCGCACCTGAATCTCTTGCTTCTTGAATTGCCGCTCCCCATTTTTCAATGGCCTCTTTTTCCATATCATAAAAGCCAAGAATATCGTCATTGCCATTTAAAAGAGTTTCAATTAAATCTTTTTGTTGAGTATAAAATTCAATGTCGCTTAATTCATAATTAATTCTTGCATAATTTATCTCAGAAGCCCGATTCCTTCTATAACTATCCGATTTATCCTTATTCAGTTGCCCTAAAGCTTCAATTTCAGAAACCGTTTTACTAATATTAGCATCAGAAAATGGGTTAGTGTCTACGCTCTCTTCCGTTATTTTTGTATTTTCGTCTAATGCTTGGGTATTATCAGAAACTATTTTTGTGTTTGCCGCCAATTCTGGATTATCAAAATAGTTACCTATATTTTCAATTTTTAATACGCCGCCGTTGCCTTTGGGGTTGGAATGTCCTTTCCCCCAATTCGTCATAAATTCAACAACACTGGCTCCGTTGTCATGCCCCCATTTATTAGCACCTGCGTCAGACTGATTTTTAATATCACCAATAACCGCCGGAATAATTGTTCCGTCAGCATTATAAATATTAATATAGTCACCAACACTGCCAAA
Organism: Congzhengia minquanensis; assembly: GCF_014384785.1. Taxonomy (NCBI): domain Bacteria; kingdom Bacillati; phylum Bacillota; class Clostridia; order Eubacteriales; family Oscillospiraceae; genus Congzhengia; species Congzhengia minquanensis. Next base: position 551,674 of record NZ_JACRSU010000002.1, on the reverse strand, counting down.
TGTATCTGTGACAGCAACGACGTATCTATTTGCAACAAGTCCATAACCTTCTGCATTAAACCAATGGTCTTTTTTCTCTGTTGATACATCTACCAACTTTCTTTGCAGGGAATCTTTGTTCCAGTTTGTTTTCCCTTGTTCTTTTCTATTCCATGCTTCATAAGTATAATATTTCCCAAGACCTTCTGGAAGAACAATCGTTCCTTTTGCAAATGTATCAATCGGCTTATCTATCTTCTCAGATACATCTTCTCCTACAATTTCAAATTTGTCTTTATCAAATAGAGTAGGGGAGTCAATAACAGACCATTCACCAGTTTTTTTGTTAATTGCGTATTCTTTCTTATAATTCTCTCCGGCAATTCCAAAATCTTTTGTGCCATTAGCGTGAGTTGAAGCCCAAAATGTTGGATCATAACTTTTACCATTTATTCTAGTTTCAAAATGTAGGTGGTTTCCGGTGGAATTGCCCGTAGAACCCACCTTTGCAATGACCTGACCCTTTTCTACTTTCTGCCCTGCCGATACCAAAAGCTTTGAAGCATGGCCGTAAAGTGTTTGAGTTCCATCACTATGTGAAATGATAACACAATTACCATAGCCACCATTATTACCAGCCAACAAAACAGTTCCGCTGGCTGCGGCTTTAATATCAGTTCCTTCGTCGGCTGCAATATCAATGCCATTATGCATTTTAGTCTCACCTGTTATTGGGTGTTTCCTCATTCCATAAGGGCTTGAAATTCTTTTGTAATCAGGAACAAGCGACTTTGCTATTGCGTTTGGAGTACTATTATTTGGATTAAAAGTTGAAGAATTGGCATCAGCTAATTTTTCTTTTAACTCATCAATCTTTGTAATAGTATTATCAACATGGGTCGTAACACTTGTTTCCATGTTTCCAAAATGTGTCTCAACATTTTGCTGCATGGTTCCAGCACTATCAGCAACCGAGTTAAAACTACCAGTAATTTTATTTTTTGTATTTTCAGTATTAGTAGCAGCAGTATCTAATGTAGCCTTATACTCTTTGGAAATTTCAGCAAGTTCCTCTTCCAATTTAGCTCGTTCTTCAGCTCTGGTTTTTGCATTTTCTTCCGCTTGCAGTTCTAAAGCATCAGTAACAATTTGATGAATGGTATCTTGTGTGGCTTGTTCTTCTGCAATTAACGCTTTATCGTGCTGTTTCTTTTTCTCAAGTTCCTTATCTAATTCAGAAACTTCACCAAATAATGAATCAAACGACATCATAGAATCTAAAAAGTCATTTGTTCTATTATATGGATTTTCTAATTGATCAAACGCCCACATTGTACGTTCTAACCCTTCGGCCAAACCGTTAGTAATGTCAATCGTAGCTGCTCGTGTCGCTTCAATACGAGCTTTTTGCATTTCAACAATTGTCTCTTTTAATATCTTCTTGTTGTTAGTTAATTCAGAACCAATTTCCTTTACACGATTTGCAATTTCCTGCGCTTCAGATGCGGTTTTATATGGCATTTCTAAAACACGCGACAATTCATCATTTAATTGATGTGTATAATCTGATATTTTTGCATACTTTTGACTAAGCAAATCAATTTTACCAGAATAATCGCTAGTTTCTATTATACCAAGCCCAAAGTCAAGCGTCTCAATATAGTTTTTGTATTTTTCTATCTCATTTTTACGCTTTTCAAGATCATCTTTTAACTGTTCAAGACGTTCCTTTTCCCATGCTTCCTCAATCTGCTTTTCTTTTTCACGAACTTGTTTTGCAAGGTCTTCTTGTTTTTTGGCAGTGTTTGAGCCTCCGCCCATTCCACCTTTCCCCAGCCCTGCAATGGTTTGATTCATCGCCTTTTCTAAACCAGATAAATAAGCTTCAGCTCCGGCTCTTTGTTCATCAGTAAGGTTTAGCGTTGCTAATGTAGCCTTATAATCAATAACTTTAGCTTCAGCAAGATTTTTATAACCTTGTGTTAATTTATCAAGCTGTTCAAGATTACCACTGTCGGCAGCCGCCTTTATGCTTTCAATATATTGATTTGCTTGTGTCTGATACATGTCACGGATTTTAGCCTCAGTTAAAAGTCTCCAAGACTCTTTTGTTAATGTTAAATTACCACTTTCATCCATTAACATTGACATGTATTCAGGGGCAAGTTCTAATAGCTTTTGATATGTGTCAACAGATAAATAGCCATTTTCGTTATACTCTTCAATAGCGGCAGCTACTGTCTGATATGCAGACTGAATTTTATCAAGTTCTTCATTAAGAGATTTTAATTTTGCTTCGTAGTTTTCTATGAAATTATCTATGCTATCTTTAGCATTTTCGCTACCGGAAACAAGATTATACCAATAATCATCTAAAAACTTATTTAATTTAGGAAATTGATTTGAAATGGATTCAATAATTTGTTCAACATTTTTCTTTGCACTGTCACTATTCTTATTAGGGTCAGATAAACTTGATAGATACTCATCTATAGCCTTAGTAAATTCATCGTTGTCTAATAATTGTGGCAACAACCTATCTATATCTTTATCCCCATAACCAGATGTAACAAGTGTTTCTAAAATACCTTCTGCAAAACTTTTACCACCAGTTCCAGAATATTCAGAAACTACATCTTCCCATGAAATTTTAGCATACTCTACTTGCTCTTTCCAAAAATTTGCCCATTCTTCTTTACTAATTTTCCTACCTATGACAAGATTGTTCCCTAATTGTCTTTTAGCATAAAAATGTGTAGCACTTTCTTCGCTATATGAATTATCCCATGCTATAGCTCTCATGTCTTCAGCAGAAAAATCAAACGGATTATATGAAGTATTGCCTACATTGGAATTAAATTGGTCTCTAGCAGCTTCCTTTTGCCTCATTTTTGAAACTTTTAACGCTGCTTTTTCTGCTTCAATTTTTGCCCACAATTTTTTTGTCGCAGATTCATAAGCATTAGATTCATCATTTAGCAATCCAGGTGTTTCGCCAATTGCATCATTTAATTCATTTTGTATCTGTGCTAATGCTTGTTTGTCACCGCCAGTTGATACTAGTTTTTTTTGAAGTTCTTCAAGAGAAGATAATTGTTCTTGACGATTTTCAACCTCTTCATCTGCTAATTCTCTTGAAACCCTTGCCGCTTCCTCATTTTTATGTTGAAGTGTTTCAATTGCTTTCCATAAAAACATTACACCTGTTATTGTTGCCGTTATAGCACCTGTAGGTGTTTTTATCCACGATACTATATTTTTCGGGATGGTTTTTAATATCAGACTAATTATCTGTCAATACTTTTGGGATATTGGCATATAATATACAAAAAAACGACACAATATGTGACTATTTGTTTCAAATAAACTTGTTTTTGAAAATATTGTAAAAGTATGATATAATTATACACAAAATAAAAGTTATGGAAGGAGAATAATTATGGCTTTAATTAAATGTAAAGAATGTGGGAAAGAGGTATCAGACAAAGCTAAAACTTGCCCAAATTGCGGTTGTCCTATTGATACCGCTATAAGATGCCCCAAATGTGGAAGCGCAAACACCAGAGTAATTAGCGGAGCAAGTAAAGCAATGTCAGTTGCTCTTTGGGGTGCATTTGCAGCAAACAAGGTTATAAGTAAATATCAATGCAATGATTGTAACCATAAATTTTAATGGGAGGAATATATAATGGAAAATGGGAAAATCAATACAATTATAACTGTTATAATTGTCATTTTTGTATTGGTAGGAATTGGATCTTGTAGTAGCACCACAAACAAAGAATATAAATGTTCACGTTGTGGAAAAACTTTTACAAATTCTACAGATACAAGTAGTATTGCATGGACAAGTAGGTGTAAACCATGTGATGACGATTATAAACTTATGGAAGAAATAAGAGAAGCTGCGAAAACATATAGTGAACGTTATGGTAATTGATAATCTCATAATTTCCGGCATTTAGAAAGGATGATACATATGTCAAAGTGTGATTGTTGTGGTAATGAAATAAGAGTTTTTGACATATATAAAGATTGCGTTTTAAACGAGAAATCCTTTAATGTATGTAACAGCTGTTCAAATAAAATTGATAAATGGACAAAAGGAGAACTAAAGTCATCAGAATTTATTTCTACAGAAACAGATATGGGATTAGCAAATACATTAATAGAAATTGAAAAGAGCCACCCAAACGGATTACGAGCGACTAACCCTTCTGAAGGTCTTGGCTTTATAGGTTCTGCTCTGGGATTTACTTGCGTTATTTATTTCTAATAGGGATTCTCACATTTTTTGTTGGTCTTTTGGATGGGGACACTATGTCTATAATAGGAGGCATCTCGGTATTCATATCATCTTTATTCATGGGAGGAATTTTTAAAATTATATATTTGTTAATCGATATAAAAAATAAACTTTAATCATTGTTCATACATGAGTAATACTCATAGCCTCTATATTTGAATTGAGCAAACACTGTAATACATATTCTGCATCGTCTATAATAACATTATCAACTACATGATTTGCATAATCATGGAGTGCAATTGGTTTAGGGATACGTAAATTTAATTCTTTTGCAAGACTAATAATGTACGACGATATACTGCTACTAAAACATAAAATAGGAATATTTTTTTCGGCAGATATTTTGATTAAGTCAGTGGTCTTGCCGGAATTACGTGGCTTATAAATAATATTCAAATTAATCAACCCTTTCAAATAATTTAAATTAAAGCAAAAAACTAACATAAACCATCAACATGATTTAATGGCTTGACTATATCATTATCAGCAACATGAGTTTTATTTTCATTTATAAAATCGTCAATAGAATTATATTCAAGTTCCTCGCGTTGCTGCTTAATTGTATTAATTACAATAGCTAAGATGGTTTCTGCATTATTATAGGTACAGCCATATTTATACAATAACTGCATTATTTCAATAACTAAAAATAAAATTTTACCATGATCATTAGCAAATATATGATCACCTACTTTCGAAAAATATAGATTAAAATAAAATCATATACGGTAAGGAGGAAAGTAGTATGCCAACAACAGGTGAAAAACCAGGTGAAGGTACATACACATGTACTAATTGTGGGCAACAGGTGACACTTGACGATGATAGCGACACAATGCCACCTTGCCCTAAATGCGGCGGAACTGAATATAACTAATCCGCTAAAGTAAACTGTTTAATGTTAAATGGTTTACAAAAACACTGTCTCCAGATGGTTATGTGTTTTTTACCATCTGGAGTAGTGAACTTACTCCAATACATAAACGGAAGAATTTGTCTTAATTTAAAAATAAATCTTTTCATAATATTTTCTCTCTTTCATAGTTATTTTAAATACAAAAATAGACCATTAACATGGCCTATTTTTTGTCTTATAATTCATTTTGTTAACTCGACACAGAGTTCATACAACGACATATTTAATAGTTCTTTTACCGAGTGAGACATTAATTTTTCTGTCCCATATCCGTTTTCAATAAGTGCTTGCCAATATTCTTCTGCTCGTCCAATAGGCAATCCTGCAAGATACATCAAATCCTGCACGGATTTTAAAGATGCTGGCAATTTACTCATTGGAGCTATTAATATACAGGCTAACATATTTGCTTCTTGTTCATTTTCCAAAGAATCAAAATCATGTTTTAATAGAAAATGAGCAATCTCGTGAAAAAAGTAAAATCTCCAATATTTACTTGATTCATCTATATAAATTATATATTGTCCATTACCTTTTTTACACAGAATAGCGGGGAAGTTAACAAGAGGATTAACTCCATTAAAATCTTCCTCATACTGCATTTTACACTTATAAACAATCCCTAGTTTTTTACACAACGATAATGGATCGTGTGGAATTTGTGAAGACGCTTGAATGAAAGGTTTAGCAATTGCCAACAATTCTTTATATGTTTTCATTTTGCCACCCCCAACATTCCATCTTTCCGCATAGTCTTTCTGATATAATCAAGACCTTTACGAGTGACATAAGTAACGTTTCTTGTTTTTCCATCATGGCATGGAGTTTCTTTCACCTTAAATTTGCCCTCTTTGCGAAAACGTTCATATGGAACATTAACCATATCTTTGTTGTAGAATAAGATTTTCTTACCACGTAAATAAGCAAACAAAGCATATTCGCCGATTTCCAGTTCTTTTGCTACAGTATTCATATCCAGTAGTCCATCTGTGCTTAATAAATCATCATAGAACTCTTGTAGTTGAGCATTCTTTTGCTGAAGCTCTTTAACCATTGAAAGCTTAAGTCCATCAGAGAAATTAGGAAAGTAATAGTCTATAGCTTCTGATTCTCTTTGCGGTTGAATATATGCCCCGTGTTTACGAATACTAGGTAGAACCTCTTGTGTAACCCACAGCCTAAAAGGTTTTGCTATTGGTTTACGACTACGTAAAACAAGTGTGTAAAAACCACTTTCAGAAATAATGTTAGTGTTACCACCACATAACCCTAAGTTTAACTTAGCCTTTTCAAAATCTTCTAATCCATTCATTGCAACAGTTGTATTTGTCAATTCTAAAATATTGCATACATCAGATGCAATAAACCACACATTTTCATTTTGATACACAGTTCTGATTTTACCAAACTTCTCATTACTAAAAGTTGAAATTTCAGTTTTCATTTATAAATACCTCCATTCGTATTGACATTTAATTTGAGGTATTATATAATATAGAAGAGATTTATATTATATAAATCCTCACTGCGTATGGTGTAACTGCTCCGCTAAAAGTTATGTTACACCATATTTTTTATTTTGTAGACAAAATCAAGTGAATACCCATCCTAATAGCCTCTGTTCGTGTTATATTATGAGTTTTACAATAATCAACCAATTGCCGATTCGTTGTTTCGTCAATACGAACTTTTAAATCAATATTTTTGGGATTTTCACTTTTTGGTCTGCCTGTTCGTGGACTCAGCTTGTTCACCTCACTTTCTGTGTTCCATAAATTAATTATAATATTTGGAACGCAAAAAGTCAAGAGTTTTTTGAAAAAAATTTTTTATAACCTTACTCAAATCTTGACAAAATATAACAGCATGTGATACAATGCCGTTTGGAACGAGGAGCATCGTTGAACTTTTACTCATCTTCATAGACGATATAGGCGGTTGACCTTCTATGCAATAGAGGGTTTCTTAGGGTTTCTTTCCCCTCTGGAAAGGAGGGGTGCCATGGTTACATATGATGGATTGTTTATTTTTACGACCCTGATTGTTGGTATCATTGGTCTTTGTTATACTATATTTAGCAAAAAGAAATAACCGCCCACACGTCCAAATGTAGCGGTTATTCTTTAACTTATACACGAGGGTCAATCGTCTTGGCTTCTCGTTCTTTTTTTGTAGCCATCTGCGGCAACAGATAGCTGACAAGTTTCGTAGTTTATCTAAAAGATAAACTGCATATAAAAATTTGTTAAACTAATTGTGCGTGGCAACCGTCTTGGGTTTCCACACCTTTATTTTCTATAACTATTATATCATAAAATTATTATAGAGTTCTAAACATTTGAACTCGACCTTTTTTTAGTTGCATATCGAGTAGCAACAAACATTTGAAACCCACTTATATTAGGCTCATACTTATTATACATCATTTTAAACAAAAATACAAGTGTTAAATTCCACTAATTTAATTAGCAAATCATTATAGAAATTAAATATTTTAATAAGATGGTATATCCTTATTATAATTATATGACAATTTATAGATAAATGCAACTATTTCTAAAAATTTTTTACCATATTTCATTTCCTACAGGTTTACCAAAATCAGCTTCTTTAAAGGTATATTGCCCTTGAAATCCCTTTAGCCGCTCATCTAATGTTAAAATATAGTCGTGAGCTAAGTGTTCCATTCGTTTAAAGTCAATACAACGTACTGAAATTTTGTTAGTGGGGTGATTATATTTAAGATTATAAATCTTTTTGGCCTTTTCGGGCAAATTCAAAGTGTCGATATATTTCATTTCACGCTTTAACAAATCTACATATTGACTTTTTTCTTTGTCCGACTTAAATGTGCGATGCTGTTCGATATTTGAGACTGTAACCGGATAAATCTCAGACTTAGGGATAGGGAACATATAGTTTAAATTAACAACAGCAATAAGTCTATTAAGTTTTTTGGGGTCATATATTTTATAAAAGTCTAATTGGTTTTTTAATTTATTATGCCGAAGTTGAGGATGAGATACTTGTGTTATGTAGCATAAATCTTCTGCTTCAAACAAAACACCAAAGAATGGCTTGTATTTGTTTTCTCCATAATCAGTTTTAGGTATTCTGTCTTCAAATTTTCTTAAATAATCAAGATAATTTGCATTTACATCTATCCATATCATATGTATATCCCCAAGAATAAAGACAGACACAAGGTCTGCCTCTATTAATACGATTTTGGTAGGCTTCGTAACCTCTATTAATACGATTTTGGTAGGCTTCGTAACCTCTATTAATACGATTTTGGTAGGCTTCGTAACCTCATATATTTCTACATTATTATTATAGCACAAATCAATATAAAATAACACTGGTAAATTCTACAAAAATATTATAACAAAATGTAGCATTTTGCTCAAAATAATAATTTAAAGTTATACTCTCACACATCTTTCTTGAACATGATTTTTAATATTATCGCTATTTTTATCGTAAGTTAATTCTATTACATCACATTTAGAGGTATCAATAACAATTCTTTTCGTTGGCACTGTGTCAAAATCTTTAATTATTTTTTTGTCACTGTAATTTCGATATATATAACGATTAAGCACAATAATCGGTTTGCGTTCAAATTGCTCAAACAAAACAAGTTGTCCATATATATCAAAATTACATTCTTTAGATACAACCTTAACCCATAAACCATTATCTTTATCTTCTATATCTCGCCAAATATATTCATTAATAGTAGACTTAATTTTCAATTTCTTTAAAATCCATCTCATCCACTTGCTTACATAAAATTGAGCAGTGATATAACCGGCAATTGCACATATTATTAAAAATAACATTGTATCAAGAACAGCATTATTGTATGTGATACTGGGTATAATTTTATAAAACAGTGTTAGTATATATCCACAAATAATAGAACGTGTCAAAATATGTTGCTGATCTATAACCTTTTTGTTTGCAACAATAAAGTGAAATATTTGCGTAAAAATATAACCGCTTGTAAAATATAAAAATATCTCACTTAAAGAAATCTCTTTAAAAAATTCTAAAATAAAATCACCTCATTTTATTCGCCATCCTCCGATGGTCTTGGTTTTGATAAAGAATTTGTAGGTTCTTGTGAGTGTCTAATAATTTCAGCCGTATTTATTTCAACTTGTTGTCTTCCTCTGTTTTTGTCATTTTCTTGTTTAATGGGGCTATTATCATTATTATTGTTTGTTTTATTACACATTTTCATCTCTCCAATACAAAAATTTACATTGAAATTATAACATATAATGTCAATTAAATCAAGTAAACGACAAGATGATTATGTGATCATGGCTCATCAAACCTCTCATAGCTAAGCTACAAGATTCCTGTTGCACAGTTTAGCGGTAAACTTTCGACCCAACCATTTATATACCGCATATCGGTCAGCGGTATTTATTTCTAACCGCATATTTATGCGTCGCTTTACGGTAAGCGACAATCATAAGCAAGCCGTTAATTTATGCGTCGCCAAACGGCAGGCAACAATATAAAAAAGAGATGCCAGTAATGGTATCTCTAAATGTTTTACATTTATTATTATTTTAACTATGTAAACGCTTATCTAAGTACCAAATTAATATTCCAATATACTCTTTATATTTTCCATTAGTATCTTTTTCTGTATAATAGTCTTTTATTTTTCTTAAAATTGTTGTTGTCCATGTTCCACATTTGTACTGTTTACTTATAAATGATTTTAAACTGTCAAGCGCAGCTTTCCTATTTAATGGTAATCTTGATTCAAGACAGTTTAAGTTTAAAGTTACTTCCAAATCTATTTTTATTCTATTGTTTTTAGATGTTATCTTACCCGTATGTTCTTCATATTCAATCTCATTAATAGAAGACTGAATCCAAGGATTAATTGTTAAGTCACAGTTCCTTCGGTGGGAATCGCAAGTTTGGTTTTTAAATTCACAATTCCTATCTGTTTTACATACGCCTAACATTATTTGATAATTCAATGCACCAATTCTATCTAGTTTAGATTGAGGTATATAATGTTCTATAGTTAAATCATCTGAGTAATTTATACGTCTCATGCAATATGCACATAAATAACCCTGCTCTTGTAATAATGCATGACGTATATCATCTTTATTACGAAATCCGTCAAAATAAGCAAATTTTTCTTTTTTATATTTTGTAAGGGACACAGGCTCTTTCCCTTTTATAATATAAAACATAAAGAAACCTCATTCATTCATTTTTTCTAAATCAAGAGTTGTTTGCGCTCCTGTAATATCAGGATCATTTTCTGATAGTTTTTGTTTTAATTCGTTTAAATAATTTTCAGCAAGTTGTAAATTATGACATTCAATTGCATTATAAAATTTAACAAAATCAGACTGTATCGAAGGAACTCTCATAGTTGAATCTTGTAAAACACTTAAAACGTCATTTATTTGATAACCATAAGCCGGTTTCTTATATTCAATTTCACCGTCTTTATTAAGTGATATAATATGCTCCCCCTTAAATGACGATAATATAATTGATGAATGTGTTGTTGCTATGAATTGAACATTAGGGAATGTTTTTTCTAAAGCCGCAATTATTTTCCATTGCCACTTAGGATGTAAATGCAAGTCTAACTCATCAATTAATACAATACCATTTGTCATATATGTTTTATCTAATAAATTGGGATTAAGTATAGACATCCTACAGGCAATATCTAAAACCATTCCAATCATAGAACGATATCCAGCACTTAAAAATCTTAATGGTAAAACATCATCTTCAATTATACACATTAATTCCTCTGATCTTTTATCATAAAAAACTTGTGCTTCTGATGACGGAGCTATTGTATCTTCGGGATTTGTCATAAAGGTAATAAAACGTGAAATTGCAGATTTAGCACTTTCATATTCCCCTATTTTTTTGTCTAACTGCCAAGAAATTTGCTCCATTTTTTTACACCAATTAGTTAGCATCTTTGTATTTGACGATTCATCTAAGCAGTCAGTGTAACCAACTACCCTTGAAAAATCGTCTTGAAATGGATCATTCCATTTGTCTTTTTTTTGAGACCACATTCTTGCGGCACTTTGATAACTAATAATTGGTAATTCAGAAGTATCATTTCCTGCTCCTGCTAACAATGCAGCTTTCCTACAAATATCTCTTGGTTCAATAGTGGTACGAGAACTTTTAATACTATTCTTTTTTCTAGTAAAAGAGAATTTTTCATTATCTAATATTAAATCACATTGAACTTGTATAGGTGTACTATATTGAATATTATAAGAACCATCACCTGTCCAATTACTTATTCTACGAATCTCATCTTTATTAAAATGAATAGTAGAAATATTGTCGATTCCAGCTAAGAAGCCTCCCAACGCCACAGATATTGCTTCAAGAATAGAAGTCTTACCAGAACTATTGTCACCAATAATTAAATTAAATCCAGTATTAAACTTTAAGTTTAAATTCTCTATTTTTTTAAAATTATTAATAAACACATTCTCTATACGCACTATATCACCTCCATACTATTATTATTATGTTTAATGCTATTATACCAAAAATTACTAAGCAATGCAAATCATATCAGCATTTTTTTATGTTTTTTTATCAACCAATAATAAATAAGGTTCAATACCAAGTATTTCACCCAAATGAATTAACATTGGCAAAGAGGGTAGAACATCTAAATTTTTAGCTTCTATTTGGCTTATGTAACTCCTTGTAACATTTGCCCGCATTGCAAACCCCTCTTGGGTTAGATGCTTTTGCTTCCGATAATAAGCAATATTTTTCCCAATAATTTTATAATATTTTTTATCCATATAACTCACCTCAATACAATGCTAACACAAAAGGAGCATAGTATTGCGTGTTGATAGTGAGCAATTTAAGTTGTTAAATATGAAACATCTATATATTACGACAGATGTTATGCCGCCAAAATACAACAAAGAGCACAATATACTATGCCCTGAAACAATCATTCTGTTGCTGAATGTTAGTCCAGAATACACCTTCACGATTATATTCTCAATAAGGTAGAGATAACCGTGCGACTAAGATACTCGTTGGCCACTCCTGTTAAATATATTTAATAGGTTAGGTGCGGGTTCCTCAAATTCTTTTACTATTCCCATACCATATCGCTTTCACGATTGCCACTATAATGTCACCACTATAGTTTGGTGAAAAGAACATAGACAGTTCCCGTCTCGTTGCTTCATCGAGAGTGTGTTTCTTACGCACACCATTTCAGTCGTTTGCTACACACAGTCTTGCTTATAAAACCGTCTTCATTATAAACTCGTTCAATGTTGCCATCACCGTGTGGTGGGCATATTATAAGGGACAACATTTTATCCCTACCCACGAAGCTTGTTAATTTCTTTGCAAGATTTAATTTAGATAGTCCTTTAATACTAGCCGATATTAATGCTACTTTTGGTACGAATCCATCACCAACAGTTAAGACATTATTTAGTAGTCCACCGATAGGTGCCAAAATACTTTTAAGAACAGACAAGGCAGAATTTAACTCTTGTACTGCTCCAATCAAAGTACCCGATTGAGCAAATGAAGATATTAAATCAGTCCAAGTATTGCCTAATGAATTTAGTGATCCTTCTAAATTATTCGCACTCTTTTCAGCCTCAACAGCCATTGAGCCTCCACCATTTGCATATTCACCAAGCATTTTCTCGTACATATCCCAATTTCGTAATAAAGCATCTAATTGGGTTGCTCTTAATTTCCCACCTACCGAATTTAATAAATTCGTTCTACGAATATCGTTATTATTTAATTTTGAATATTCAACTGATAATTCGTTTAGAACCTCCATCGGATCACGAAGTGAAGTAACCCCATTTTTAGTTTCTTTTAATTTAACATTAAGAGCATTACATGCCTTTTCATACTTAGTAAGCCCTTCTGCACTAATCCCTTCCTCTTCGTCAGAAACCTGTCTAATATTAAGAAGGATGGCGCGAAAAGCACGAGCAACTTCAGAACCTTCTTGTTGTGTGACAGCAGCCATTGTCCCCAATGCAGCAGTTGTTTCGTTTACATCAACGCCAAAACTTGCAGCAGTTGATCCAACTATTGACATACCTTCTGCTAGCTTAGTCATGTTAACTGCATTCAAATTAGTTATTTTATTTGAACCATCAAAAACTTCCGTTAATTTTTGAACATTTCCCTGTAAACCATATGCCTTATCTGTAGCAATAACATATTGATTTGCAATTTCAGCCGTTACATCTCCTGCGCCTTGAACAGCAACCGATAATTCTGCTATATCTTCTGCGTCAGAATATCCAGCTCGCGAAGCTTCTTGTACTCCTGATAAATAATCTGTCGATTTTTTACCATATTTACTGGCAGTTTCAAATGACCTGTTCCCGATTCCTTTTAATTCATTTTTTGATAATTTATCATTTGCCTTACTTATTTCTGTTAATAAAGTGTCAACCTGTTTAAGTTCTTTAACTGCCTCTCTGGTCTCATTAACAAAAAACATCATACTCTGAGTACCAAGAGTCCAACCGCCAAATTTATTCCAAATATTTTTGATTTTATCAAACGAGGAATAACCAAGCTTTCCAGCTTGCCTAGCAGCATTACCAACATCCTGTAACTCTTTTTCTAATTGGTTTGCTCTGTCAATTGGTATTTTCATTCCGTTTGACAACTCATTTATATTCTTTAGTAATTGCGCTCCCCATTTTTTATGAGCAGCAGTATTTTTGTCATAAAAGGTCTGATATTTATTTAATAAGGTAGTGACTTCGTCATCTGTAGCATATTTGCCTTTTTGTATAGACGTTAAATTTTGCGTTTTCTTTAATGCTTGCTGAAATCTTTCTTCATTCTTAACTCTTTGGTCGGCCTGTTGTGGGTTAATTAAATCCTTATAAGCCAGTTCCAAATCATTAATGCTAGATTTCAATTGTGCATTTTCAGATTTCCATTTTTGAGTGGCAGAAATTGCTTGATTTAACTGTTTTTCATATGTACCATTATCAATAGATAGTTTTATCTTATTTGATTTCTGTGCCGTTTTATCAAATTCTGCCTGTAATCTCTGGTTGTCTTTAATAAGATTATTTACGGCCTTTGTCACAGCAGAGTCATTAATTTTAATATCTACACCAGATATTTTCTTCAATTCAGACTCGATTTCTGGTATAACCTTTTTTATACTCGCTATAAGGTCTGCTTTATCAATATCGGCGGCTATGTTTACAGAAAGCTTATTAATAACCTTTTGAACTTTGTCAATATCCTGTTTGCCAATACTGCTTGTATCCAAAATAGCTTTTATAAGTACTTCAAAGTTATTCAATTATATACATCTCTCCTTCCTATTTTGAGCATAAAAATAGCTCTCCCCAAACGGGAAGAGCAGAAAATTATATATAAAAAAGACTACTAATTTAGTAGCCTTTGATTTTTTTACTTTACCTTCATTAAATATATTATTTTAAAAAAGTACGTTCTAAAAAACGGTCAAAATGGGGAACAGTAAAATCAATTTCACCAAACGAAGGAGAATAAATTAATCCTTTATTAATAAGATTATTTCTTAAAGGAGAAATAGAATGAGAGTCTCTGTTCATTTTTTTAGAAACTTCATTCATTGCACATGGGAAATGTTTGCATTGAGACATTGCAAGTAAAAAATCTTTTTCAGCTTTTGTGCTTCGATTAAACCTAACTCCGTAAAAACTATTATCTAAGGTTTCAGTGTATTCATCATATGACGTGTGAACTATTTCTTTTGTAACATGACGATCAATAGCAGCCAGGTTCCAAATTATTCTGCCATACTGTTGTATGAAATACGGGTATCCACCTGTATGCTTTAATATAAGGCTTACAGCAGCATCATCAAATTTTACGCCGTATTGTAACGCAGGAACAGTAATTGCGTCTATCGCATCATTATCATTTAACGAAGAAATTTTAGTAAAATTAAATAGCCTTTCTGAATATGATTTTGCATCTCCGGCAATTCGTAAAATAGTTGGTAATCCCGCAGCATAAAGCAAAATAGGTAGTCCTAATTGATTCATTCTATGTATTGCAGTTATTAAAGCAACCAGATACTTTTTATCTAGAGCTTGAATTTCATCAATAAAAAAACAAATAGGGACATTAGCCTTTTGTGCCAATTTACCAAGTGAAGTAAACAATGTAATTAAATCAGTTGTAAAGTCACCTGTATCTGCTGTTTCAACATTGTATGGTTGTTGACTCCATCCAAAGCTCCAAGTATTATCATCAGGCGAATAAGTTGTCTTAAATGATGTTACTACCAATTTTACTTTGTCAATCAATTCTTTCACAGACTTTATAAGACTCAATTGATTAATGAACTTTTTGCTTTGTATAATTATATTTTTATTAAAATCAAAATTTTCATTACATTCTATGTGAGAATATAAGAAACCAAGATTATCAGCCATTTCTTCAACCCTATTTAATAGCACCGTTTTACCTACTCCACGAACACCATAGAATACAGTGTGCATTACCATACCGCCTTCTTTTAATTCATTTAAGTTATTTGTAGCAGTATCAAGTAATTGGTCTCTACCAGCCAAATATTCAGGAGCAAAACCAGCTCCCGGCTTATATGGATTTTTCAAAACAATAGACCTCCCAGAAATGCAGTTTTCTTTCAGTCTATCATCAAAATGATTAAAAATCAACACCTTATCCTTTCTAAATATAAAGATATTTTCTCTCTACAAACCATGTGTCATCATCTCTCCAAATATAGGTTCGTTTTCCGTTTATAACAACAGTATATCTAATACCCAACCCGCCGCCTTTAATTGACGCTGCGCGACGAATATCTATCACGTTGTCAATTAAGAATATACGTCCATCTTCCCATTTTATCCGCATTGGTATTACATTCCCCGCGCAGTCAAATTTTGCTAATACATCTACATATGTTTTACATGGCTTCTTAGACATAATTATAGCTCCTCGATAAAATTTTAATTATGTCAAATACCAAAGATGAACGAACAAATGTTCTATATTTATTATACCATACAATTAATCATATATCAATATCTATTTAACATTCAACCCTTGTTTTATTAGCTCTTCTTTTAGAATATTTGACGCATTTTTTTCACAGAAATCAATGAAAGCGTCCCAAAATCTACCTTCGGTTTGAATATCTTTAGAACCGTGATAACCTTCCGATGCATACGCTAATTGTTTTTCACCAGTCCAAAAACTGTTGTAGTTCATTTTGGGACTGTCCATAAAAATTTCACCACAAGTAGCATTTAACATTCTTGTTGATGCTGACCGCCAAAAATCATAAGAGCGAATGTATCTATCTGGTTCAAACTGGTCATAGTATTCTGTGTCTATTAACTCTTGTAGCGTTCCAAGTAGTCTATTACAAGCACTTTCAACTGCTTTTTTACAAGCACTTTCAACATAGTTTTCAAGTTCAACAACTGTTTTAAATACTTTTGACAAACGATTTGCTCCTTTGTTTTAATTATTCAACGTGACTTATCTCATCATTACTTTCTACAACACTATGTACCAAAATTTTTTGCATATCCTCCGGCGATAATGTTGCCATATAAGTTAAAATTTCTATTAATCTACTTTCGTTTGTCTTAAATGCGTTTGCCAATTCAGAAATAATAAGCGGATATAACTCTTCTGTTTTAACATTTTTAGATGCTACAACAAGCTTTTTAAAGAATTCACCAATAATTGCGCTTTCTTCTACAAGTCCGTTTACAACAGGCAGAGCAGTCGCCATTGTTTTCGCCATTTCACGCTTAGCAGCTTTACGATTTTTTCTGTACTCAAAATACTCTCTAAACATAAAATTAATCTCCTTTTTTAATTACTTGCTCTATCATAAGAGCTACATTATATTTGTAATTAACCTTTAATTTCTTTTTCTCAATAAGAGTAGGGGAGCTGTGTTTCAATAAATCCCCCTCGTTAAACGACTTCTTATCAATGCATTTAATCATATTCAATACATCATCTATCTTTGTAAAATATGTATGATCGGACTTTCGGAAGTCAAGCAAAAATCCCGATATAACATTTTTATATTTTGCAAACTTTGAAAGGCTATCAAATTGGTATTTATGAATTACCCCTTTGTCGTCTTTTTCTCTTTCAAAGGATATACTTGTACCAAATACCGTCTTTAATTCCAAACAGAATAAATGCGTTCCATTAAATAACATACAGTCACAAGGAGAATGTTGACTAAATCGTAATTTTGAACTTGCACCAATATCAAATCCTTGAGCACTATCTGGAGGTCTATAATACCATATATTATCTGGAATAGATGCTTTGAAATTGTTCTCAAAGATCTTACCAATTGACTTGCCTATTATTTTCACTTCCTTATACAACAAAAGAACGGCTATTCACAATCGAATAAAACCGTTCTTTAATACGATATTTTTATTAATCAATAATCTTGCTCTAAATATGATTTTCTGATAATTTCAATACTCATATCAACCTCGCTATTTGTAAGCCGGTTTGTTTCAATTATCTTTTCATACTTGTCATACGTTTTAAGGCAATGTCTATAACATTCCCTACTTATAGTTCTTCCGTTAGTTATTTTATCTGCCGTATTAATGATTTCCCATCGTAAATCATCTATTTCTTTATCCACAAACATGCATGTTAAATCTTCTATTTTTCGTTCAATCTTTTCATCATGAATAATAGATTGCTTAACATCGTCTTCATGTTTCTTTTGCAATTCATTCAAATTCTGAGCAGTTGTTATTAAAAGCTCATGGTCTTCATTTTTCTTCTTTATCCATTTTACAGGTTTTCCTATTATTTCTGAAAACTTTCCAATAATAGTAGTCATAGCGATAATCGCTGACAATATTAAAAACAAGCCTGTAAATACAGACAAAATATCCAATCTAAATAACTCTGTTATGGCTTCCATCCATATAGCACCAAACCTTTACACATCATCTTTATTAATAAACTGCTTAAATACCTGATGTAAACCCGTTGATGCCAAACCTGAAAGAACTCCGCCTAAAAGAATAGTTGGAGTAAAAGCCATATTTAACCAAATATTAATAACAATACCAAGAATACCCATAATTAGAGGAATAAATCTGTCTACCTTGTCCGTTGGTATTAAATTTTTTAAAATGTATCCAATACACAAACAAATTCCAATAATTAACGGAACTGCATATTCTGCTAAAAACGTTATATCCATATTAACCCTCCATTTAATTTATAACTCTCGTTTACACCACTTATCATATAACTCATAAGTGTCTTTTCTATTAAATACATAAATTAATTTGTTATCTTTGCCACAAAATACATCTAATAACTCTGCGTTATTATCCAGATATTTATATGTTTGAAGCTGATTTACAATAAAAACACATTCATCAGGATTATATAATTTTCCTGTAACAATACTACATTCTTTTATGGAATTCCACTCCTATCTTATCGTAAAAAAATAGGGAATACAAAACTATGAATAGTTCTATATTCCCTATTAATAACACTATTCACTATTTGTATTGTCGCATTCGCCTACTTGTTCCGCTTCTTTCTTCTTTGAAACGGTTTTTGCAGATACTCCTTTACTCTCTTTAAAGATTTCATCAATTACCGAAGCAATATGAGGCAAAAACTTTTTATAATCGCCTATATCACAATCCAACAACATTTTTTTAGCATCTTCCTTCGTTATACGTTTATTGGTATAATCAGAAAGAATAATATGAATTTTATAATGCTCCATAGTATCTACAATTGTGCGCCATGGTTTAAAACTTTGTACTTCCTCACAAGTGCGACATACAGGATATTTCTCACCGCAAATCGCACATTCTCGTAAATTCTGTTGCATATTTCCTCCTAAATAACATAAAAGTATTTCACTTTACATGCTATTAGTTTTATTATTTTGAAACAAAAACCTCTACTAATTTTGCCTTTTCATCACAGTACGGTTTTTCTAATTTATACTGTGCACCATGTTTGCCATCAGATGTAAGGTTTACATCAATATTTGACGGGTCAATTTGAGCACGGGTAGCCCTAATAACACCACTATAAACGATATTTTTATTGCATGGATCATGAAAAATAGCATGAATTAAAAGTGATCTAACGTATGGGTCTTTGCCAGTTTCCTTTACAATCCTGACAGCTTCATCGCTGGCTTTTTCATAATTAACAAACACCCGCCCAGTTACACCACTTGGCAGAGTGATTGTTTTCGTATCAACGTCCAATGTAAATTTGCCATCAGCAGCAGTTGCCGAGATTTCATAGGTCTCCCCAAAAGTATTATCACTGTTAATAACTTTTACATAAGGTATTTCTGCCCCAGTTGTACCAGTCGGTGTATATGTAAGAACTACAGCACCTCCAGTGCCAATTGGCAGCACCTCTGAAACAGGTACATTAATTTTATTACTAGTCGAAGCAATTTCTTTTGTTGTTCCAAACTGGCTTGCAAGCAAATCCAAAGAATGCAACGAGTTAGTAAACGAAAAAGACCCCTTCTCTGCATCATAAAATGTCATAATAGATGACCCAAAAGCGTCTACAACTTCTCTTTCATCGGCCGTGAAGTTTAATGCTGGGTCTTCGATCTGAGTATAACGACCAACCAATTCCAACGTAGCTGGGTCATATTCCTCAACAGAACGTACTTTTTCAAGCACTAATTCATTTGGGTTAAAATCTGCCATAATATTTTCCTCCTTAATTTACATAAAAAAAGAGAACTCTAATCAAGTTCCCCTGTCCAATCTAGTTGTTTTTTATTTATTTCTTTTAAATTAACTCCAAACCCTGAATATCCAGACTGCAAAAGCAAATTTGCATTTTTTATCTTAGAAATTCTACGCACAGAGTCCATAAAAGCATTTATTTTCATATCCCATACCTGAGAATGACTATATTTAAAGCCTTCACAATTTATCATTGCAGAAACTAAATTCTTTAGACGTGAATGGTATTTCTTGTTTCTATTCATTTCCTGATCTTCTCTTGCATCCTCAATTAAAACCATTTTTGTTGTTTCGTTTGCAGGAACTCTTTCATCTTTCTCAATATAATGTGCTTGACGCAAATAATCGGTAATTATGTTATAAGTAAATTCATCTATTACAATCTCATCAATACCACTATGGGTTTCTACTTTTTGATAAAGAAAAAATGAATCATCACTTTTTCGCTGTATAACTTCAAAACGTTGAAAATCTAAATTTCCAAACAAAATAGATGTTTTATCTTTCGGAAATAATTTAAACAACATCCCATAAAATAATTGCCAAGCGGATATTTTAGTATAATCAACACCCATATCCCATAACTGTACTTTCATTGTTTGTGGAGTTGCAGTCAAATTATATAACATATTATAATAATCTTGCTCGCCAAAATCACATATTTCATTTAGTGTCGCTTGGTGGATAGTGATGTGGTCAGATATTTTATAATCATATCCACGATATATCTTGAATTCGTCATTTTCGGTCATAATAAGTTATCACCACCTATTACACATAGAAACATCAATATCAACTGTTTCAAATATAAGCTGGCGAAAAATAAACTTATCCGTAGCAACTCCTTCAATATTGCTAATTAATTCAAGCCTCCCGATATTTCCATATTTTGTTGAGTCATTAAACTTTTCATCAATTAACATACCAAGATAATCATTACGACTAAAATCTTGTAGCTCATTGCCAAACTTTAAATCCATATGGTCGTTATGAGAAAATATATTAATTATGAGTGTCGGCGTTACAAAAGTACCATTTTTATCTCGCCTCTTTGTATTTACTTGAATTGTAATAAAAGTCATTGTTTCAGTAATAGTGTTTGGATTTTTATTGTAGGAAAATATATGTGTTCCTTTTAATAACTCCCCAGTTAATTTATTTGGTGAATCAATAATAGAACAAATATCACTATCTTCACATATAGCATTGATTACATTCTTTTTTAAAGAAGCAACGATTGAACTATTTGCCATCAAACCCCTCCTTTAAAAAGAATCTATCACATTAATTTTAATTTCCGTTATTAATTTATCATTTAAACCTATTACTTGCAACAGAAAATTTGTACCAATATAACGTTCATCTTCAACACATAGTTCAATGGAATTGCCATTCACATTTTTATCTACCTCAAAATCACTAACCACATCCCATTTAAAATCAACATCAACATCGTTTCCGTTTTTATCTTTGAAAGTTACAGTATATGTACGACTAAAACCAAGTTTAAGTTTAGAATTTCCAGAAATAATTGCAGAAAAATCCGCCGTCATATCAGGAACGTTAGGTGTAATTTGAGTTGTATAAGAGAAATAGTTACAAATCCAAACCATTTTACCATTTAATTCAATATGTTTATCTTTCTCTCTGTTAAAAGCATCAAAAGCAAAAGAAAGTTGAATTGTTCCATCAGTAAGGTTAATTTTTCGGTTACTAAGTCTATAAATATCTGGTTCAGTAGCATCATCAAAATCAAAAGCAAATCTCATGCCACGCTTTAGCTTCTTGGTGTCTGCATCAATAGGCAATAATAATCCATATTGATTATCACCGACAGTAATAACGCTATTAGAATTTTCACCATCAGAATATTTTGTTTGGTCTGAAGCATATGCCCATTTTTCAACAATATCTCCATTAGAATTTTGCCACCGCAAAACATATTGGCAGCGAGACATCCTTGTTGAAAGATAAGCACCGTCAACATTAACAACATTGGTGTCAATTATCCAAGTGTCACCTTCATACTGAACATAATAGCCTCGTTTCACATCGGCAATAATAGGACAATGTATCTTGCGAAAATCGTTCAATTCTCGTAGAGGGTTGCTTGAAGTCTGCACAAGACATCTTTCAGTAATGCCGTTGATTACAATATCATATCCCTCTGCACTATGATAGCGTCTAAGGTCGAAGTTCTCAATTACGCTGTCGATAGTTTCTTCTTTGGTATAAAACCTTTCGTCAGCACCTCTATCATTCACAAGCCAATCATTTCTAAACATCATAATCAATCACCTCACTGACCATGGTGGGCAATCTTTTAATAAAATTAGAAATATCAAGGATTTCGTGCCTGAGAGCCTGATGATTGTTTAAATCAACAGAAAACTCTTTTTCAATAAGCCCCATAAGAGCATTAATCTTTTTATATTCCTTATTGCAAAGGTCTGTAAAATCAATTTCACATTTAGGTGTTTTTATAATTACACTTTTCATAAAACACCTACCTTTCATCGGAATAGTCTGGAAATTCCATTAAAAATCTTGAAATTTCGTCAGTCCAATACTTTAAACTGTTTTCAGTCAAATCAAATTCTTCTTTGTTGGACGGTATTTTATTAAATGCCTGTGTTCCAAGATATTGTTTTCTCGTAGTAAGTAACGAGAATTTTTGCACAAGATACTCTTTAACCATAAACATAGAGATAAGTTCTATTGAAGAATTGCTTATAATATTTTTAAAATACCCTTCATATGTATATTCGTCACAAACATAATCTAATTTGTCATAAGTATGGCGATAACACTTACTGATTGCAGACTTAAAGAACTGAAATACCTGACTTTCTTTTCCGAAAAAATCCACGGTTGGTACTTTTATGAAGAAAGCATCATAAACTTCTTGTAAATCTGTACCCATTTTACCACCACCTTATCTAAATTTAATTCCTGTATATTCCTCTAAAAACTCAATGCGGTCATATTCATTTAGTTTCATTTTTCTACAGTAATTCATAAAGATTTCTTTTTCGTGATGAAGCACAACCTTTTCTTTAACATTTTTCTTAAATGCGGAATCGGATTTTAATTCAAAAATCTTTGCACATTCATCCTTTGTAAGAACAAACTGAAATCTTTTTTCTTCAGGCGAATCATATCCCACATATTCCCTAAAATCGGGATTATCAACATAAATTCTTGCGTGGTTGCCATCGCTTGTTCCGTTAAACATAACATTCTGATTGTCAGCCAATGTAACCAATTCCTCATTTCTTACTGTAGCCGTTTTGTTTGCTTCCAATAGCAATTCACCATTAGAGTTTGGCAAAGTAAAAGAAACACCCCAAGGACACAGATTTATAATTTTGCTTCTCTTGTCCATATCTAAACTCATAATATAAAACCTCCAAAATAACCTTTATATTAAATGTAAGAGGAGTAAGTGAACCCCTCTTACACTAAAAAAATATCTTATTTATCAACGGAATAGTTGCTGTCAGATACAAGACCGATTGCAGGAACATACTCGTCAATAACAGCAGTACCCATTTCAAGGTCAAATCTCATAACATCTGCTCTAAGGTTCAAATCCTGACCAGCCATAGTCTGAAGACCGCCCTTAAAACCAATCTTGAGAGGTGAAAGAGCACCAGAAATCAGGAAGTATAAAAGACCTTCGGGAAGATATGTTTCATAAAAATCCTTAGTGTCATTAAGTTTAGTCATATTGAAGGAGTTAGGAATTTCAACAATTGGTGTCCCTTTATATGTCTTAAGAAGACCGGTCTTTCTAATTTCCTCCATAACCGCCTCAGAAAACCTTACAGAACCAGAAGTATCAACTTTAAACCCGGCAAAATCTTCAATCTGAGTAATTACAGAATAATCACCAATCATTGTTACATTACCAAATCTACGAGCCTTTTTCAAAGCAGCATCAACAGATGTTTTTGTAATGCCAGCGGCTTCAGCAAAATTCTTAATAGGAGCACCTTTAATGCCCGCATACAAATTCTTTTGAACCTTATAAAATACTTTATTCATCATATCTGTTACAGTCTGCTCATTGAGTGTTTGAATTGCATCAAGATTACCTGTCGCAAACTCTCTGTGGTCTATAAGGATACCACCCGTAATATTGTCGGTATCCATTGTTCTTGTCTTGTATGTATAAGTTGCAAACGGAAATGTACCGTTGACAGCCTGCCAATCAGACATCTTTCCTTCAAGATTATAAACCTTGTATTCCACGGCTTCATTCATACCAACATCAATTTTTTCACCCATAAAATCAAGAATGTTAAGTCTCTTAAGAAGAGGGGCCTCAATCATTTCTGTTCTAATAGCGTTAAGTTCTGCCTGAGCCTTTACATCGCCATTTTTGGCAGCAACACCCCTAGTCTTCACATAAGCATTAACCTTATCAACTTTATTGCCGTACTTACTTACATCTTTACCCGCACACATAGCAGAAAAGATTTCTACACCTTCGCTTTTTACATTAACTGTTTTCTGCAAACTGTTAAGTTCAGCATTTGCCTGAATATTTTCAAAATTAATTGCGTTCACCATTCTCTCTCCTTTCGATTAACCTACAACAATAACGCAGTCATAGCCAGAACCGCCAACGTTGTTAAAATCAACAACTTTAAGCGATACTTTATAACCTGTAGCTGCTTCAACCTTAGTGTAACCTCCATCTGTGCCAGCAACAAGAATATCGCCTTTAGCAATATTGTTACCCGTTACAAGGTCTCCAGAAATTTCAACAATTTCTCTTGCAGAATTAGCAAAATTAAATGCTCTTACAGGCTTACCTTTTTTAATTACAAAATCCTCATAATTTTTAAGTTCAGGTGTAGTAATTGTATTATTCACAAAATAAATATCACCCTTTGCTGTATCAGCAGTAGGAAGTTTTGCAACTTCATCACCGTCAACATAATCAATCGTTACAGCATAACCATTTTTTAAATCTACATCGGCGATTGCCCTTGGCGTGTGCTGTTCATTTTTGATACCACTATAATTCTGAAATTTTACAATTGGCATAATTCTTTCTCCTTTCAATTATCTAAATAATTCACTGCCATCACTATTGGCACTATTTGCTTCTACGGTTTCAATTTTAGTAGAGAAGAAGAGTGTACCATTGTTCAAGTCTTCTGCACTATTAATTTCTAGTTCCGATTTTTCAGCAGACTTCATTGCTTTAAATTTAGCAACACAAAGTTCTGTTTCTTTAGCTTTAAGACCATCTAAATCACACTTGTCAACAAAGTCCTCTTTCATAGAGTTAAGTTCAGCCTCACTAAAACCATTCTCATTCTTAATGTTTTCAAAATAAGAATTTATCTCGGCCTGAGCCTGTGCTTTCTCGCTATCTGCCTTCATCTGTCTTAAAGGTTCAATTTCGCCGTTAAGTTCAGCAACCCGATTTTTCTGAGCCTCTAATTCTTTGTTTGCTTCCACGAGTAATTCATTCAACTCAACCTCTTTTGCCTTTGAAGCAGTTAATTTTTCTTTGCAGGAATTCAATTCTGTTTCAGTAGTAGACAATTTATTTTTTAACTCGTTGAGTTCTTCGACCTGTGCAATAATTTTTGCGTTTAATTCAACAACAGTATTGTCTGTCTTTACGTCTTCTGCCATTTCGGTTTCCTCCTTTTTGTTTATATCATCTAAATTGATTTTAGTTGATTTTTGGTTGATTTCTATAACCTCTGACGCTGTATCTGCCGGTGGCACAAAATCAGAAAGCAATGCCAATCCGCTTATATCGAATAAGACGGGAGTTCTTGGGATAATTAAATTACCGTTTTTATCTTTGCTCCCAATCCCATGCTCATAAACAATTTGTTTTAATTTTCCTTTGCCTGATATTTCCACACTACCTTTTATGTGATTGCCCGAAGAAATTGCTTCACGAAGATATTTTACAAGTTCATGGTATCTTTGGTCATAAATTACACCTGATACCATCAGTAATTTTTTTGTTTTACCTTTAACCTCTCTGTCCTCAATCCACACATCTTCAATGTGTCCAACTGTATCACTGTCAGGGAAAATAATGTTGCCATCCTCAATATCGTTTTCCATTCTTCCGTGGTCAGATATTAAAGACCTATTCACATCAACAAATCTAACTACAAAAGGTGCACCTATTGCAGATTCCATGTTGTCAATAGTGTATTTTTCTTCCCAATGTATGCCGTTATTGTTTATTTGAGACAAATTCCCTGTGTCGTGTATTTCGTAAGCGGACATTACGATTTTGACTCTGCCAGCTTTTATATCTTCAGAGGTTTGTTCCTGAATTGAGCACAATTCTAAATCCATTTAAAACCTCACTTTCTTGTACTTGGTTTTGGTGTTTTGTTTCCGCCATTTGTTCTTGTCTGTACTCCTAAATCACTCAACTCACTATTTTTTTTCTTTGGAGCACCACCCGAATTTTCATCGACAGTTGCTTTATCCATAGAGTTAGAAAGAGTGTACGACGTTGGGTGCGGTAAAAATCTATCGTCATACTCAAGTTCTTTTTCCATCTCCATTAGCCTTAGATATGTGTTTGAATCACCTGAACCAACTGCATACAACCACGTTCTTGAACCTCCAGCGGACAAATATAAATCCTTTGCTGTTGAGAAAGCACTTTCTTGATTAAGAGTCGATGTCTTTAAATAAACAATATCAATCCAATCTTCTTCTGACAATTCAAGATAATTATTAATCAGCTTTGTATATTGCCACTGAATTTGCTCTAACATTTGAAAAACTTCAGCAAGCATCAAATCGATATTAACGGATAATGTAGAGTAGGATGCACCTTGCCCACCACCATTTAATGCCGATATAGCCAACCCTAAAGATGTACTTATACATTCGTTATTTTCTTTTGTAAGGGTGTTTGTTAAGAATGTGTTATCAGAATCTAGTTTTCCTATAACTGTTCCAGGAGCAAGTTTCAGAGTAGTTGTACGGCCAATTTTATTTTTTTTATTTTGGTCGTCTATATTTACAGCCTTTTTGAAAGCGTTATATTGATTGGTTTGTTGGTCTTTATTAAGACTACAACTGCCTTTTTTCTCTCCTTCTGGAAGTGTCATATACCGAATATTAGAGCTATTTTCACGCATGTTATTTCTTTGAGAGTCTGTGTATTCCTCAGAAAATAAAATATCTAACAAAGCAAAAAGCCCCAACATTCTTCCGTGGGACTCTAAAATCGAAGCGCGATATTTATATGCAAAGGTTGTTTCTTGATTTAATAATAACCAACGTTTATTTGAGTCTTTTTTATATTCTGTATAACCTCTGATAAAGTTGCTAGGATAGTTTTTAATCTCTCCAACTAATCCATTTCCTTTAAATCTATCAAAGTATGACATGTCAAATGAGACAACATAATCTCCATTGGCAAAACCCTCAAATCTTACATAATCTAAATCTAATGGCTGCAACATCATATTATCAATAAATGCTAAACCTTCAATTTTATCAGAGATAGAGTAAGCGTTGTTTTTAGTGATTCTCTTTGCCTTTGTGTCTCTCCATATTGCAACATATTCCCCATATACCAAGGCATTATGAAGACAATCTCTTGTAATTAGCTTATGATTTAATTTATGTCGCATAATATGATTGGCTTTATCAATACTTAACTTTGCTTTTTGTGTTGAACCGTTTGGCATAGCAATATAATCCAGAGTAGGAGAAGCAGTCATTTTGGCAACAGTTTGTCCATATGTACCATTTTTATTGTACATTCTTTCGGAAATTCGCATTAGTTCTTTATGATAAAGCATTGGTTGAGTAACATATTTTTTTAGTTGTTCTTCTGTATAATAATCAAAAATATCGGAATAACGACTAAATAAATTTATTGTCGAAGCGTCTTCATACGAATTTGTTTCAACATCATAAGAATAAGAAAAATCTTCTGTCACTTTTGTGTCTTCATGTAAAAATTTTTTATGTTCTGTATCTTGCATATTGCACTGTCCCTCCTTTCTCTAAATATCAAAATCGAAATCATAGTCTGAGTTATTATATATATCTCTACAAAATTCATTTATAAACCAAAGCACATATATTGTTGCAGATACACGGTCTTTATCTAACTTTTTTACAACTTTTTCTAATGTAACCCCACCATTTGGCAAATGTTTTAATTTCAAATTTGCGGTTTCTTCAAAAAATGCATCCGTTTCTAAAAATGGAGCAACACTATCAATAAAGTTGTCATTTTCTTTTTCTGTAAAATCATTTATTCCTCTTTTTTGAAGAAGTCGTAATTTTCCACTGTCAACCATATCTATAAACGTAGTTACAATTTTACTTTGAGCAGTTTGTGCTTTTAAGTTATAAACAATTTTAATTGCATCCTGAACTTCTGGTTGATTGTCATCGTTAATAGTATCCCAACAACCTAATGGTTCTTTGGTTATAGGATCAAAGCTTTCCTTTAATAATTCATCAATCAGACCTGCACCAAGCCCGTTACCATCAACAACTACACCTCTTGCATTATAAACTCGTTGAATTTGCTTAATTCTACAAGCTTGAGCTGTAAAATTTAAAATGTTAGGAATGTTAATGATGTTTACTATATCAATAGTGATAATTTTTGTTTTATCTTTGGTTCTTATAACTTTTGCTACAGAAACAGACGACTGATTATTGCTAGAGTTTTGAGACCTTGCAACATCAACACCTAAATAAAATTCTTCTTCATCGTTCATGGCTTTGTTTTGAACAGAAACAAGAGAACGACAAATCATTAATTTATTTATATCCACCAATGCGCCATCACTACAACCAACCCATTTTGATTCATAATTTTGTGCGAATGCAATAGGGGACATTTCTTTCTTCTTTTTTAAAATTTGACTTTTAGTTGAACCTCTACCATACCAACAGGGCAAAAACCAAGAAGACCCAAGCACGATTTCTCCACGTAGCTGTATCATGTCATTTAACATCTTTATGTTTCTTTCATATTCATCACTTCCTCTAAAACCAGAGGTTGTAAAGAAATTTATTTGCTGGTTTAATTCACAAGGATCAACAACACCAAGTCTTCCAATAGTATATCTAGGAACCTCAACAATAGGCTTTAAAGCATCTTGAAATAATTCGTCATTTAAAAGTGCAGACTCCTCAATATTTATTCTTTTTCGTCTTTGTCCTTTACTTGTCTGCGCGTTTGCAAGATTATCAATTTTTGCGCCTGATTTCCAGTTTATTTCCGCATCTCCCTTAGAGAACTTTTCTTTCCCCTCTATTTCATTTTGTAATATAGGAAAATGCTTCATTATTTCCGTATGTTTATCTTTTATTAACTCAGCAGCATTTTCTTTGGTTTGTGCTGTCATTGCAAGATCAATATCTGGGAAAAATATAGCCACAAGATCCATACCAAGAACCTCATCGTATGTTTTACCATATCCTCTGGGGAAGACCCCATACATAGCAACAAACCTCATAATGCAACGTAAATACACTCTTTGGTCAGAATGTAAATTAATACCACCAGTTTTAGGTTTAATTAAGTCGAGAAATAAATCAGGGAAACCAACGACACCAAGAGCAAAACTTAACATATTTATATAGATTCTTTCCAAAAACAGAGTCGTCCTGTAAAGCAATAATTTGTTCTTTAGTCATGGTTTGGCCTCACCCCCTCTAATAGGCTAGTCCATTTATTATATCTTCTTGCCGACCACCCCTTAATCATCACCATCTTTGTAATCTTTAGGTAAAACTATAAATTTTTCAATGCTTGGCCTGTTTTTTTCTGTTGGATCATCATCAAATATTCCGTATGGATCACCATACTGCTCTATATATTCTTGCTTTTTCTTGTCGTAGAACTTGTACACATCCTCATATTCGCATTGCGGTAAACCTTGTAACTCTCTTGCATAATTAATATAACACCATATGTTAAAATCTAATGCATCATTAGGTCTAAATTTAAACTGAGGTAAAATAGGTATTACATCTATAGCTTGTTCTACCGCTTTAAAAATTTCTGAAAAACTATTTATACCACCCTGCAAATCTGCTTGTGTAAGTTGTTTAGGTGTTAATTTGGCCTTATCCGCCGCATCTTGTGCTGCTGCCCACCATTTTTGTGCTTCTTGAACATCTCCTTTTGCAGTTGCAAGTTCTTCTTTAACTTTAAATCTAACATAAGTAACAAGAGCTTCTTGGTGAAGATTCGTTTGAATAGAATAATTCATTTTTATGTCGTTGTATTTACGATGCATATGTTTATATTCTGTTCTCGTATAACCTTCTCCAAAAAGATTTATCATGTCCTGAGTAACATTAAACTCCGAATCATCCGACCTTATAGGCTTTTCTTCAATGGGGTGATGTGTAGTCTGTTCTTTGCTTGCAATATCTTCAGCACTTGCCCCCATATATTTTTTTGCAATACGGTCTTTTTCGGCTTTTGTAACATTGCTGTTATTGTGAATATAACCGTCTTTTTCCGATTCAGCAAAATTTTTATTTCTTGTTTGCCTTAACATAACATTTTTGAAGTATAAGGCCACAATTTCCTTGCCTTTTTTAGCAATTTCATCATCAGATAAAAAACTGTGTTCTTTTTTATATTGAGAGTATCCAGACTCTAAATCATCCCAATATAAAGGCTTATCAAGTCGCTGACACATGTTTTTCATTTTATTTTTATTTATCGTGCCATCTTCATTTACAATTCCATTTT
This sequence comes from Congzhengia minquanensis, assembly GCF_014384785.1. Classification (NCBI taxonomy): domain Bacteria; kingdom Bacillati; phylum Bacillota; class Clostridia; order Eubacteriales; family Oscillospiraceae; genus Congzhengia; species Congzhengia minquanensis. Next base: position 520,904 of record NZ_JACRSU010000002.1, on the reverse strand, counting down.
TTACACAAGCAGTACAAATAGGGACACAACCATCCGCTTGGTAAAGTGGGGAAGAACTTTTATAAAATCCAGACTTTAAGGGTTTCTCTTTCTTACATATAGGGCAAATCTTCTTTGCCACCTTATCATTTTTATGCGATCTTTTCGGCAAAGAAATGCCACCTCCTTTGTTTTAATACAAAAAAAGACACCACTAGGAAATAGCAGTGTCTTTATAGTCCAATAATTAAGTTAATTTAACGATGATATGAAAGACGCGCGCGGCGAGTGACATGCGCATAAGAAGGCGCATAGTTGCAAAACCAATAACACGGCCCGCAAGCAACCCCATCGTACCAATAGCCGCCGACATGCGCCGCGCAAAGCGCGCCACGTGGATAATAGTAATAATCAGCATAATACGTCGATGTCGAAGCGCCAATTTCCGAAGGAATACGAAGGAACGGGAAGCGTTCATCATACCCAAACTTTTTAACATACCCGTCGGCCGTTGGTAATTGAAAATTCGCGTTTACATAATCGTCCGTTATGTTGCCGCTGCTGTATTTGGTAGCGTCAGGCAAGAAGTAAATATCGTATGTGTACGGGTCTTCGGTTGTTCCGCTGCCCTCTCTTTTGAAAAGAACGTCGGAAATCCATTCATAAGCATTTCCAAACGGTGTTTCTTCGCCGCGATAAATACAAGTATATTTTCCGCTTGTATTTGATATATACGAACCGGAAGAAGATAAAACGCCGTCACAACTTCCTGTTTTCCACGCAATCGCAAATACGACATTTCCAACCGCTATATTTACGGGGTCGCCGTCGAATGTAATTGCACTGTTGCTGTCGTCGTAAACATCTATCGCGGTAACCGTTCTATTATTTGCGACGTTTGTACTTCCGAGCGATGTACCGATTGCAATTCCCTGTCCGACAACATACGCCGCAGCATTTACGTTTGAAATAATAATGCGGTTTGCCGTGTCTTCTGCAACAACTGCGGTATGACTCGCACTATACGAAAGAGAAGAACACCCATTCATTTTTGTTTGAATATCCCGCGTTGCAAATTCTACCCACATAAGAAGGCATTTTGTGTATTGTTCAGCCATTGTAGTAGTAGTGTATCGTTCACCCATTAAACGCGCGTTTGTCATACCATTATTCAATGACATAACAGGGGTATAAACCCCGCTTCTTGAAGTTGGCAAACCATCAACGATGCCCATAGGGTAAGCCGCTGTATATGCCTTTTGTAATAATGTGCCATCTTCGCTTATATGTATAGGGGAGGGTTCAAAACCACTTATTGGGTGCGCTGAAATAACAATTTCTTCACTATCATCATCTCCGTATATATGTTTGTAATAGAATAACGGTGTTTCAACCCAAACTTCACCATTACTTCCGTCTGTTACATAATCACGTTCACCTTCATAAGCATTAACGACAAAATTTCCATATTCGTTAAAATATCCGCAACAGCGTTTTCTTTCACTCCAAGGATATATATTATCAAAATCGTTTATAGCAGTTTCAGTATCCGTCCCAACGTTTGCGACTAAACCCGCAGCATCATATAAACGATGTACAGTATCCCCGCTATTTAACGCACCATCAAATCGAACTCCATACAATTTTGTATTATTTCTATTTACTAGTACTTTGGTTTCAACACTGATATTTGGCTGCAAATGTTCTTCAATGTCATCAAAATAAAAGCTCGTTTCATACTGAGATGTTTTAAGTATATAGTCTGAGTAATCAAGCAATTCTGTTACTGGTGTTTGTCGCACAAACATTACTTTAACCGGATTTTCTTTGTCGTACATGTCTTGTAACCAAGCGTTTCCAGCATCAAGAGCTGATGCATCAGTTTCGCCATCGTATCCGTATTTAGTTAATAATGTTTTCAATAATGAAATATAAAAGTGACTATTTAAACTGCCGTGCCAAAAGATACATTCATTATTGCTTACCCATCCTTCATACTCATAATTAAAATAATTACTTATTACTGGCGCACCATTTTTGGCACTATATACATCCATTGTATAACAATCAAACATTATAACATCATTTAGATATTTCTGAACATTATTTAAACAATATCCTAACGTTACCCCATCAAGCTCAATTTCCTGTATATTTCTTTTTATCCAAGCTCTTTCAGCCAATCTATCAACATACAACGTGTCTTGTTCCACAATATTTCCATCATTATCACGAATAGAACGAAGCACTGGAAGATTAACAAAACTGCTACTAATCAGTTTGCCGTTTACATTATAAATTTCCGATGGGAGTTCTGACGATGGCATAGTAGGCTGAAAAGGCTCATATGCAATACTATCTATAGCTTCGTCATTATATTCAAATAGGCCAAACTCACTTACAGTATAAGCATCTATAACATCTTCTTCTCCATGCACAATAATTTTTGTTAAAGTACACGTTTTAGTTGCTGTTAAAATACTTCGTTTTCCCGTTGACATTTCAAATGCTTTATATGACATACCAGTACCGAGTACATATGTACTTTCATTAGGATAACTTAAATCATCTTCACCAAAATATATTGAAGAGTAAGAATTAGAGCTATTATTAACACCGTTTGTAATTAAAAGGTATTTTTTTCCTTCCACAACATTAATCTTGTTAATGTTTGATGCTATTGAAAATTTAGAATTAATATTCCCATTCTCATTAGTCAACACACTCATATCTAATAAGTTATTACCCTGTTTTTGCTTTAACTGCCAGCTATCACCTGTAATTTTAAGAAAATCAACTTCCCCGTTAATTGTATCTGCCATATGTAAATTTCTTATTGCAGAATTTCTTTCAGTATATGTCGGCAGTGTGTCAACAAATTGAAATTGCTTTCTAAACATTTGCTGAACCTCCCGCAAATATACAAGCAGTTACATCCCATTTGCCATTATTATAAATAAGAGTGTATGTAATATGTTCATACTCCACTATAGGCTGTAAATAACTTAAAACAGTAGATTTGTTATATTGTGTAGTATCTGAAAAATCTAAAGTTCCACCATAACAAGAAATCGAAATTACTTTACCTTCTTGTCCATTTGTAATTGTAATTACTTTTGTTCCTGTCAAAGTAACAGAAGCATTATCTGATGTAGAAACATCCCAACTAATTGTGTCGCCGGTTGCATCCAATATCTCAGGTGCATGATAACCAAACTTTACATCACTTTCAGTTTTAGTATAAAAATTGCTCATATCTATTGCTGCACCGAGGGTATCCCAATTATCACCATTCCATGCGACATTCATCCCCGGTTCACCATATATTGATTTTGTTTCTATGTTATACATATCTCCAACTTTTGGAGAAGCCGGTAATTCATCTATATTTGCAATACTTCCACGGTAAACCAATGGATTTGGTATAGTGCTTACAATATCATTTATTTCTTTTATCTTTTTCATAAGAAGAGCATAAAGCGTCATATCCATAATATAATTAATTCTCACCCTCCTTATTTATAGTTCCTGCCATCCAGATGAAAACAGCATATATACTTTAATATCACCTTCGTTACGACAAATTAATGTGCTTCCCATAGGGGCGAACTCCTTGTATTTTGCAAATGAACCAGTTCCCCTTTTTGTCATTGTGGGAGCACAATTTACCTCTGACAATTCATCGCAACAAAATTCCATTAGTCCAACATTAGGACTATCTCCACAACGCGTACATATTCCAGGCAAACCTTGTCCCTCCTTCTATTCTCCTAAATTTATATTTAGTTTAATTTCATGTTATATTCATATAATTTACCTCTATTTTATTATAACTTAACATCATAAATACAATCCAAGCCATTGTCAGTAATGACAGATATAATCTGCTCTGGGCGATTTCTCAATCTCTTATCCATACAGTATTCATCAGCTCCACCTGAAAAACATCCTGCTTGAATTACCTTTGTATCATATGAAGTCATCATTGCATTAGTGTGACGATGGCCGGTGTAAATGATGTCTGGTTTCATACCAACATACATAGTTAACTTCTGAACTATGGTATTTAATTCATCTTTGTCACCATGTACACTGAAAATTTTCTGTCCTCGTACACTAAATATAGCAATAGAAGAGTCAATTGTATTTTCGTGGAATTTTACATTTCTAAAATTCTGTAATTTTGCTTGTAAATATGGAATAGCGAGTAAATCCATATTCTCGCCTCTCATATTATTTTCTTTCTTTTCATGTAACCTTGAGTGGTTTCCAGGACAAACAAATACGTTTACATTTTCAAAATGATAACTTAATTCTGATAAAAATTGTGATATGTAATCAGTAATGGTCAAGAACTGTTCAATTAAATTTTGGTTGTTTTCAATCCTCAAAGCTAAGTGGATAACTCCACTCACAAGTTCCGAGAGTATGATGTTTATATTTTCAGAACTATGTCTTAACTGAACTTCCAAAATTTTATCAAGATACCGATTTATTCTACTGCGAAGCACATTTTCGTTAAAAGTATTGAAATAATTATCAACTTCTAATCCGGTATGAACATCAAAAAACGTGCATATAATATCATTATCCGTCTTTAAAATGCCAGTAAACTGTTTAGATTCATCATAGGATAGAGGAGTAGTCTGATATTCAGAAATACTTCGTAGAATCTGTTCTTTGTAACTTTCCTTACGAGCTTCTTCACGAAGAATGCGTTTTAATTCATTGCGTTCATCTCTTGTTTTCACCTTTTCTTTTTCAAGAGACTGCTTCTGAATTTGCAATTCGTTAAAATATTTATCTTCACTCAATTCATTAAATACACCAGCTTCAAAAAATCTTTTTGCCTGTTGATAACATTTTCTGTAAGCTGCTTCCGTCCGATATTGAGATTCATCTTCTCTAAATTCTCTATTTATTAAATCTGCAACACCATTCCAATCAATATCTAACAGACCAGAATCTTTTGCTTGTCCCAACCTCCAAATGAAACTTTCTTCGTTTTCGTTTTCTAATCTATGTACATCAATAATATTACTCACCGCCTTATTCATTATCGTTTATATTGCGGCTGTCAATCACTAAATCTTCGTCAGTTTTAACCTTACATGATAATTCAACGTCTAAACCAGTGAAATCTTTTAAAAGATCACATATTTTTAAATCTTTACCTTCAATTGTAATAACACCATGTTCAACATCAATCATTCCAATAGCTTTTAATGCAACGCATGTGGATTTTCTATAAGTAAGTTCTTTAGCTATCTTTTATCAATCCTTTCCTTACCTAATGCTTGTGACATACGGGGAGTTCTCCAGATTTGGTTAAATCGTTTAACACATTTGGAGTTTCGATACAATAATATTTTGGATGCCTAGAATAAGTTTTGAAAATCTGCTTGTGAAATTTATACCCCTTCTTTTTAAGCATCATAGCTTCATATTTAGAAATTTCTTTCGTTTATATCACTCTTTCTTGAAAAAATTATGCCAAAAGGCATTCGCTTTTCTTTAGTGTGAAAATGCGCCAGAAAATATCACATTTGGTTGCAGAACAAGAACTTGCATCTTGACTAAAAGGTAATGAGCCTTATGTGCTTCTTTTACACTATTCTGCTATAAATGAATAAAAAAAGAAGTTTGGTACGCTGAACAAAAAAGAATCTTACCCAGCATACCAAACAGAAGAAAAAATATATAAAAATAAGAAAAAATACTAATGAGACATAAAAATAATACAAGAATACTCTTTATTATGGCAACAAAATAGGCCTTCGCCTTACATCAAAATATCGTCATAATATTCAGCCACTACTCAACAAAGCTGAGCATAAGGGAGCTACCCTAATACTTCTTTGTCGTTTGCATAAGCAATAATTGTAGCAAAGATTGGTTACTTTGAACTTTCACCCGTCATTCAGAACTTATTATTTTTTTAATCTATTAGTAAAATATAGTTTCAATGTCGATTTGGGCTACTTGTACACTGAACAGATTTTATACCTGCATTTCTGCAATTCAACGACACAACCAACTTAGTGGATTTTCTCTACAATCCTACATGGTTCCACCCATATAGGCATCAAGATTATTCTGCACAGCAGCGTCTATTATGTTGGCAATCTGGCAGTAACTTTTTACGGCAATATTTTTTTGCACTTATACTTAGCTTTGGTGGTTCCCACCTATCCAAAACATATCACTATGTTTCAGAAGATACCATGTGAAAGTATCCCATCATATAATATCTCGCTGTACGTACAATCTCGGCACGGTGACTGGCCGTTCTGCACCGAGGTATTCATCGCCATAAGAAAGAGTATTCTTGTATATTTATTTATTGAATTATACCATTTTGTGCAGTTTCCGCAGTTTTCTCTTAAAATGTTCCGTAAACCCTGCGGAAAGCTGTATTATGTATTCAGGGTCTATATACCCCGATGAACGCAAATTAGAATGATAATCCTTTGAGGATATAACATCTGAACACAATCTCAATCCCGAAAAGGGTTTGATTTCCACTATATTATCTTTATCGCCAAGTTTGTCTTGTACGATAAATTCCAGAGCCTCTAAAACTCTCTCAATTTCATATTTTGAATATCCTGTTTCTTTACATAATTCGTTTACAATATCTTTTTGAGTATACTGTACCTTGTTTTTTATAGAATATCATCTCCATTCACGGCTGGAAGTAGGGTAGTTTTATTAGGATAATAAGTATAAAACTACCCTCTCCCTCCATAGTAACTTAAAAAACTTCCTAACTGTAGGGGTGAAAATCGACCTTTTCGGTTGAATCAAGCCGTTTTTTTGTAATTTTATAGCCAATATTGAATAATTTTAAGTCGTTTCCACCCTCTTCTAATTGCTCAATTTCATCTATTGATTGTATAATACAATCGCTGTAACTGTTATTTCCGCAAGCCCACAATATCTGCAACAGAATATTTTTTATCTGTGTGTTATCTTTATTCTCAAGAGAACATAATAACTGAAACATAGTTGAAAAACCGATAGTCTCTCCGTCTATATCAGACTTGAGCGTATCATATAACATATTAGCCTCGTTCTGCTTTTCTTCTTTGGGCTTATCAGACGCATATAACGATTTGCGGTCAGAAATAAACCTTTTTATAAGACTGTAAATCTTATTTATTTGCTTTTGATTAACATTTGGACTATGATATTTGCCGTTATCCAAAATAGCCACGAACGGCAGCCATGTCTTTTTATATGGGTTCTTTATCCTGAAGCCATTTATTACAGTTTGTAGATAATCCATAGATGTCTGATATTTACAGTAATTCTTTCTTTGAGGATTATAATAGCCCTTCTGACGGGATATATGAGCGAAGAAATGTGGCATTTTCTTTTTATTATACTCATCGCTTAACTCGTCCCTATATTTCTTTCGCAACTTGTCCAATTCTTTCAAGTTATTTATGTCAAACTCTTTCTTTGCCTTATCACTTTTATATTATATCAAATACGCTACATTTGATAGTTGACGTAACCGTCAAGCCTTGTATTTTCACACAAGAATAGACTATATCTTCGCCCTCAACTTAATGATTGGGCGTACACCACTGTCTCTGCGATTTTAGAGCACATAGTCGTTGAACCTTCTCCTATTTAGAGCTTGGCTGCTGATTTTCGATTTTATATTGTTAAAGTAATAAATAATCTTTGCAATATTTTTGCTCTGCGAGTTCTCTTATTCTACAAGCGTCCTCATATGTATCGTATGACCCGAGATATATTCGTTTTCCATCAACATTGAGTTGCGCCGCATACCTATCATATCCCGACACCCTATAAACTCCTGTTCTTCCGCTAGTATTATTAGAACATTTGCCTCGATTAACACAATTCCCAGACCTGCTAATTATTCTTAAATTATCTCGTTTATTATCAAGAGGATTGCGATTAATATGGTCAATTTCTTGACCTTCTTGAGCATTTAGCAAAAAACGATGAATTTTAATTTCTTTTTTATTTACCTTGCCTACGATATATCCATTATTACAATGCCATGTGTAACAAGAAACAATGTTATAATCATCTAAATCAATCATAAATTGTGTTCCATCGAAACATTCAACTGCGCAATAGTTCTCATAAAATGTATATCTATTGCCGTAAAAGAGATTTTGTTTCCTAAAATCTAAAGGCTCTCTCAAATATACTTTCTTATTATTTTGTGGGATATTTAAGATAAATCTTGACAACTGAACATTTTTTCTGTTTATACAACCCTCAATTTGTCCCCTTCTATATCTCCATGTATAACAAGACACTCGTGCATAATCGTCCTTGTCAATTTTAAACTCAGTACCGTCAGCACATATTCCGACAACATAATCATCAATAAATCTATATTTGTTTAGCTTTCTTCTCATGAATTCCTCCTTTCTTTGTTTATTTACTACTTTAACTTTCGTAAACTTAGGATTTGACCATATTTACATGTCTATCATTTTTTCTGCTTTCGCCACATTCACACTTAGGCTATTATTTCATCCTTATGTTGTAGTTGATAGACCTTTACGATTTTCCAGCAATTCAATGTATTAATTTTTACGCATATTACTATACGCCGAGACTAATTCCGCTAATCTCTATACCCGACATAACATTTAACTGGCAAATGTCATAATATAATTCCTTAACATCATCATAAGAAGTTCCGTAATACATCTTATTCCAAAGCAATGAATTGAGTTCTTGCGATAAATTAACTATCTCTCCAATCTTGTTTACAGCCGTTTTAATATCCAAATCAGCCTGTTGTTCTGCTGTATAATACCTCTTTACCTTCTGTGCCTCTACGAAAGAAGCTGAGGTTTTAAATGTGTTGTAATTTCTTTTAGCGGCTCTTATAAGAACCTCGTTGTTAGTGAGTAGCACTGTGTCTGAATCGAACCTAAATACCCTCGGTTTCCCGATATTTATTAGGGGAGTAGAGCACATCTTTAACCTAAAAACTTTAAAATTCATTAATGTTAAAGTTTAGGTTAGTTGGCACTTCAAAATAGAGATTTTCACTCTGTCTCTATGGATTTCATTATCTCTGTTGAGATAGTATATCCTGCTCGTTGCACCTTTTAGAATGTCGCCACTCTAACTTGGCACAGGATTGTCATATGGCATATCAGCCACTTAGATTTTCCCTGTTAGCATAATTCCTAATTATCATTTCCTATAATTCCTAAACGTGAATTACACACCTTATATTTATAAGTTCACCAACTTTATTTTGAGGATGTTACCATCCAAAGCAGACCATCGTATTAATCTGCGCCACTTAATCTTTGCAATGTGTTTTCGCCTATCGAATTTATACACACAATCTCAGGAGTAAGATTAAAGTAACAATCAATCAACCTATTTTCTGTATTATATGGCAGCCATACATTCGACATAGAAATGTGAGGAGACCGAGACCCTAAAATCGTTTTATTGTACTCAAATCTCGTACTATGTATATTGCCTATACCTATCTGTGAATTACCCTTAAATGTCCCTATAGCCTGTTGTAACATCTCAATAGGATTGCCAAGCAGGGTAGAGTAGTTGCCATTCACATAGATGTGACCATTCTTTAAATTCTTATAATAAGACCTTAATAAATCTGTCAAAAACTCCTGATAATACTTTGTTTGAGTAAAATTGTCATTTACACACATAAGGTTATAAACTACCTCATTTTTATCCAACAAAGGCTTATTGACAATATCCATCTCGTCAATATCAGGATATTTGATATAATAACGCACAACAGCAGGATTATCTCGTAATAATTGAGCGAATTGCAATGATGGCTCTAATAACTCTCTTACTTCATCTTTCGATAGCTGCAAAGTATTTATGAGCTGATAATGCGTCTGTACGAGCCTTCCGCCAAAGAAATGCGTCTTTTTGTCATGCTTAACGACACCGAAAGAAGGATATATATAGTCCAACCACTCATCAAATGTGCTAAATTTAAGGTATTTAATGCTGTTAGGAGTGGTAATCAGCTTAATATCCTTAATGTCAGTAGCCCTTGTTTTGCCGTTCAACTGAGAAATCTGTGTAATATTATTATCTTTAAACCACTGCTGTATATTGCAGTTGAAACAGCAAGACTTGAACATCAAGTTCCGCAGCAATACCATTCCATATTCTTCGTATTCCCCAAACAACGACACATCCATTAAGGATTGGCCGTCCCATATACTATTACTGATTTCGCAGGTCGCTTCTTCAGTTTTTAATTGCCCTTCAACATTATAGGTCTTAATAACATCTTCGGTAAAAACACTATCATAGTCGTCAACCAACAAAATGTTTTCTGGCTTTATAGTTATAGTATCAATAATACTGCTTGAGGTAAGGGCTATTGAACCCTCATAAGCCGCAAGGTCAACATCTTGTCCATCCTTAAATTCAACGCCCCCTGAACTGAACCTTAAAAGTGGCTTAAACAATGGCTCGTTGGCAAACAAACACTTGCCCACACGGGCAGAACCGGGAGAACGCTTTAATCTACAATATTCAATACCATCGCATTTAAAGCCGTTTTTATACAAGTATTCTCTTAGTTGAGCATTGGTCATTAAAGTTTTGAGCTCTTTCCTTTTGACAATCTGCGCTTGCGTTGTCCCGTCTTTAAGTGTAATTTCCGCAAACTTAAAGCAGTAGGGGAGGTCTATATCGGTGTTTATAATCCTATTTGCCACCTGTACACCAACGATTTCACCATCTCTATTGGTTGCAATACAATCATCAAATACAAGCTCTCTGTAATCATAACCATACTTTACAAAAGTATTTTTATTCATCTGATTCCATTCTTTAACAGCATATTTGAATGTTACATTGATTATATTCGTAGTATAAAAATGCTTTTTAATCTTAAAAGCGAAGTCGTTGCGTCTGAGTTTCCGCCTATATATATCCTCTAACTCTATTAAATCCAAACTATAATCAAGTTTATTGATAAATTTTCTGAGGTTATACTGACCATTTTTGAGCTTTAGCGTATATTCGCTATCCTCATCAGATATGTAATGAGTCGCAAGGTATATGTCTTTACCGTCAACGCTGGGTATGAACACACCATTATTTAACAATTTATCACGCTCCTTTGTTCAACCATTTCTTTCTACGTATTTATCACTCATCATCGTCCATTGTTTTTAACTCGCCTCCTAACCACTCTATAAGCTGTCGTGTTGTCATAACACATTCTGAATGTATTTTTTCACCAACAACATTTTCAACATACTCATCCCCAGCATATATTCCTTCTCCGCAAATAGAGCAGAAGTCCCTAGTTGAAGGGTAGTTATAATTAGGACAACGTGAATGACAAGGATGCTGACGACATATTGAACACATTAAATCAACTCCCACCTTTCTGGTTCTTTTCCAAAATGTCTACATGCATCAAAATAACTGTCAACACTTTGGTGAAACATTTCCTCTAATTCTTCTACTGATGTACCATGAAAACTTAGTGAATCTGCAATTCCGAAAACTTCGCCAACAAAAATTTGGTCTTCAGCGTCAATTTTTACAATTGCATAGTACCCTTTATATTCCATAATTAATTTGGATAAATCCATTAAACATTACCCCTCTTTTTTTTATAGGCCTCATCCTCAGTAACCTCCATGTATTTTTATATAATATTTTAGATATATTACACTCTACTTATTTGTTATAAGAAAATTTTAAATTTTACACAAAAAAGAAGAGTTGGCTTAAGATCAGTCTGGATATATATTTTTATTTTGTGCTGGTACTTGAATTAAAATAATCATTATAATTTTTGACGAAAAGAACTCAAATCACCAATGATAAGTAAATCTGCTATATTGCGCTATTTTCACTTATCCATTGTTCTAATAACCCTCTCATGCGTACACTGGGTAGATAAATCCATATTTCATTTCCGTCACGAATAGCGGAACGCCATATAAATTGAAGCATTTCAGATAAAGCATAACCGTCTTCATCTATATCAATATTATTAGTAAGAAAAAAGTTTTTTACAAAAGGATTAAGATAACGATTAACTGGATACACGACTGAAGTTCTCTTCTTATATTCATTTGTTGCACGAGAATTAAGCGGTAAATATCCTCTCGTATAGCCTTTACCTTTTAACAACGACTTATAATCTTTAAATGTTGTCCATATATTGTCAGAAGAATTGTCACATCTTATATGTCTAAAAAAGTTAGAAATATTGTTTTTTAGTACTTGCATTGTTGAATTGCCTTTATTCCTAAAATACCATGTTTTAGATAAATCATGCTCTCTGTCACCGATCATATTAAGTTTCTCTAAATCACAGATATGAATCAATTTCCTATAATCATACTTTGGTTTATTTTGATTTTTATCATAAGCTGATAATTGATATGTATCCATTGAATTACCTACTACTGACAAATATGTATATGGTAGTCTATAGTAATCGTAGTAATATTTTTGGAGCTGCAAATCAAATCTGTATGTCAATATGTAAATGTTCCGAAAAGAGTTAAATGTCTCTATGGGGAATAGCCATACCATTAAATTGTCTCCATAACAAACAAGACTACCTAATTCGCATAATCTTTTTTCATTATCAAATTTGCCGGAATAATCCTTATATTTTTCTTTCCATATAAGTTGTTTGGTTTTATGATTAATGTCAACATATGTATTGGTTAGAAGGGTAAAGTCCTGTTTGCTTAACGAGTATTCATCTACAACATTTGCAACTTCATCCATTACTAATGTATAATTTGACGCTCTACATATATCAATTAGTTCATTGTCAAATTTTTGAAATAGAGCATGAGTTGAAACGATATTTTCACCTTTATCAATCATTTTTTTTATGTCATCTAACTTTGTCTGATTTTTTTCAAACTTAGGTGCCTTGAAGTGTTTAGATGGGCAATATTTCTTGTATCTATCAACCTCGTCTAAATACGGTGTTATTACCAAAAATTTGTTTTCTACTCCTGATGCGTTAATATGATTTATAATACTCTGAGATTTTCCCGCTCCCATAATGGCGTCAACTATATTCACATTGCAATTAAAATTCACTAAATTATCTCCTCCTAATCATGTTCCAATAATTTCTCAAATCCTGGCACCTTTTTTAAAAAAATGGTGTCAAGCCAAAAACGTAGTGTTTATCGCACTTTCAGCCTCTACCTGCCGTAGTAGCCTATTCTGTAAAAGTGCCAAAATCAAAAAAATATGTAGGTTTTATGCGGTTTTTAAGGTGTTCCCCTTATAAAAGATATATATAAAAGTGCCAAAATAATTTATATTACAATTTTTAAACATAAACATAATGAATTAACTATAATGGACTTGGCTGTCGTAAGACAGACAAGGGCAAGCCTAACTTTGCGAAGCAATGTTTGGCTAAGGGGGTATGGGGTCTCCCCATATAACAAGTTTTATTACAAATATCATTTATTTACCTCCATAAATGCAGTTCTGATATATTATTCTTTTTTTTATATAAAATTTCTCTATCAAACTATTTCTTTAACAACAGGTTCTTTGTCAAATAAAGTTTCTCTTTTAAAATGACTAATCTCATCTATTAATGTAATTTTTTGAAAATTTCTTTTCACTATATATAATTCCTTATAAATTTTTAATTTTGCACAAAAAATACACACAAAAATCAAAATTTGTGTGTTAAAAATTAAAAGCTTAAAATTATATCTATATTCAATTCTTGTGTTTTAGATATATAAAGTGATACATAAATTATTAAAATTGATTTAAGGCATAATTTTGGACGTATATTGTGGTAATTTAGTTGTGTGGTTTAGTTGATTTGTATAAAATGCATAAAAATATGATTTTATATTTATAAAAATTAGTGATTATAGCTATATATTTATGTGGCTTCGATATATTTTGTAGCCTATTTGATTGTAACAGGCTTGAAAATGTGATTATAATGGCCTTTTCTGATTAAAAGATTTATGTTTGATATAAAAATTTATTGATGAAAATTAGAGTACTTTATAAGATGATTTGTAATTTTCGATAATTTGTGCATTTTATCAAGGTTATTGTGGTGTTATGAGTTGTTATGAAATAAATTTAATAAAATAAGAATAGTGTTATTTGGCTTTGTTGATAGATTTGTCGAAGTCAATAACGAGTAAAATTCGATATTTTTGAGGTATGTTTGAAGAGAACAGATAGGGGCTTTTTAGACTATAAAATCATGTGAAAAAATGTAAACATACCCCCTTTTATAAACCCTTGCTATTACTGGATAAAATAATATATTACGTAATGTAATATACTATTTTAAATGTCTTAATTTAATTATGCTTTATTTAACTAAAATATTGTTGCATTTGCAACATTTTTAAATTTGTTCGCCTTTTCGATGAAATGAATAACGAAATCTGCTTTATATCATTATTAATCAAAACTAATAACAATAAACATTAATACATATAATAAAACATTAATGTATATAAATAATTAATAAAATCTGCTAAATAACTTATAATATCGACTATAAGCAAATAACATTAAACATAGTAACATCATAAATACTACCATAATATACACGAAATCTGTTATATAATAAATATAATAAAAAGCAAAAAACATTAATATAATCTTATACACACAATTAAAAAATAATGATATTTGTTTATAATTAAAATAACATAATAAAACAAGAAACGTTAATATATTAAAAATAATCTTGACATATTAAGGTTAATATGACATAATAATAAATATATACTAAAATTTTCCTAACGCAAGAAACGGTGTCGGTCTTATATATTAGACTGTCGCCGTTTTTTGTTTATTTTTGAAAGTAATTATATTTTATTACTTACAATCTCTAATTATCTTTAATTTGCTTCATTTTTCAGCCTTTTTTAAAAAATCAATATTTTTTTACGGCCATATAAATAGCATACATAATGTTATTCAATTTATATTATTAATACGCTTAAAATTAGCCTGTAACACATTTACACAATGTAATACCTCTTAAAAAATTCCATATATGACAAAAACAAATGATTTAATAATCGTCTTTAATCGTCTTTGATAATATTAAAGTAATATGCTATAATTATAACTGTAATAAAGGTTAAGACAAATTAAAACAAAGCAAAATAAAAAAGTGTACTGTTAGCAGTTTGACGACAGGCAACAGTACACTAAACAAAAAACTGAACCTTGACAATTAAATATAGAGTTGTATTTTTACAATCTCCATGATATAATTATACAAAGCTTTTTGCATATTTAGTATATCAAAACAATATTAAAAAGTCAAGTATAAATAATATCATAGTATGAGGTGTAAGAGTATAACAAAAGACTTTACATTGTTTGCTATTGATATTTACGGCAGAATATGTTATAATATATAAACAATAAATTATATGTTGTTTGTATATCAAAAAGGAGTGATAGTTATGTCAAATCGCGATAGAATTTTACAACTTATTGATGGTGTACCAGATACAAAACTTAGTTTTGTTGTAAAAGTAATTGAATCGTTGCAGGCATACGCAGGCGAAGAATTAAATGGTAATCATTCCCCGAATCAAGATACGATTGACGCAATAAATGAAGTTGCTAATATGCAGGCTACAGGGAAAGGGCAGCATTTCAAAGGAGCTACGAATGATTTCCTTGAAATGATGATGAATGACTAATGCTAAACTTAAACTGGAGTAGTAAATACAAAAAAGATTTCAAAAATTGTATTAAACGAAATTATGATTTATCTTTGATTGAAACAGTAATAAATACATTGCGTATTCCTGAACCACTGCCGGCAAAGTATTATAATCATTTGTTGCAGGGAGATTATAAAGGTTGTCAAGAATGTCATATAGCACCTGATTGGTTATTAATTTATCAAGTATTTGATAATGAATTATATTTAATCAGGACAGGAACACATTCAGACCTATTTGAATAAAAGGAGTGATGAAATATGTCAACAAAAGAAATTATTGTAAATCTTCTTGACAAAATACCAGATTATAAAATTGGTTATGTTTTAGCCTACATTCAAGGCATTACAGCTGATGAAGAAGCTGACGACTTATTTTGTGAAAGAATGGTGCAGAACTATTTGAACGACCCTGACAAAGACGAAAGTTTTACGCTTGACGAGTGTAAAAAGGAATGGGGAATTGATTGATGTATCATATAATCATTAAGAAAAAAGCAAAGAAATTCATTGACAAACTTTCGCAAAATGAACGGAATCGGGTGGTTGCGAATATTGAACGTCTGCCCGATGGCGAAGATATTAAACCATTAAAAGGGCATAAAGGGTTACTTCGTTTACGTGTTGGCCAATATCGTATTATTTACACGGTTAACAATGGTGAATTAACTGTTATTGTTGTTGACGCAGATAATCGCGGCGATATTTATAAAAATCTATAAATTAAATCAAACTAAATAACACTATAAATCAAAACGATGTAAAGTCTAATTATAGGCAATACATCGTTTTTTTGTTTGTATTTATTACTTGATTACTTGTCATTGTATCCGATAGCAGCATTAATCAGGTCAATTATAAAACGATTTTTACTAGTAATATTATTTACTTTAATATATCTATCTAGTGCAGCTACATTTTCTTTTTTCATTTTTATTGATTGCATTTTATATGTTTTAGCGTCGTATTTTTTATTGTATTCTCTTTGTTTTTCGCTGTATGCCATTATCTAACTCCTCTAAATTAAATTATATTACTGCCTATTATAACACGTAATACTGGTGTTGTCAACAACTTTAAAATTGTATGGCAATATGCATAAATACAATGCGTAATACTGTAGCATAATTGTATATATTTTATATAAAAAATACCGTAATACTGTTGACAAATACGTAATACTGTGTTATAATAAATACATAAAGAAAAGAATAAAAAATAATCAATCTTTATCCGGTATATATTCCATGATGTCTCCGGGTTGACAATGTAATAAGCGGCATATTTTATCTATAACTTCAAGTGATATATATTGATGTTTTGATATTTTCGCCATAGTTGCCGATGATACGCCGATTTTAAGCCGCAAATCTTCTTTTGACATTTCAAGGCGGTTAAGCATATCCAAAAGTTTATAATATTTTATCATTTTAAAACCTTCTTTCTAAAAAATATAATGATATTGTACCAAAAGCAGACGAAAAAGTCAAGAATAAAACTAAAAAAATCTTTACTTTATTAAAGAAAATTGTTGACAAAGTAAAGAAAATATGATACAATATCTTTAGAAAGATAAAGAAAAACAATTATAAAACAAATAAAAATTTAATTAATTAAAGGAGAAATCAAAATGAAAACAAATGTAAACACAAACAAAAAAGAATTTATTAACTGGGACGCAATTGTGTCATATATGGATGACGAAATAAGGGAGACTGTACATGCAGAATTAGCTCCATGTTCAGAACATGAATTTTTAAAAAGATATTTAGAACTAGACCCAGAGTTCAAGAAATTGTTAAAAGATGAATTTAATATGGAAGATTAATATAGCAGAATGAAGCGGTTACAAGCTCCGAAAGACCAAAAAAAGCAAAGGAGAATTTAAAAATGACGATTGATGAAATCAGAAATCTTATAGAGGAAGAAGCAAAAACTATGTTTATTGAAGAAATGGAGATAAAAGAACACAATATATATTTTGTGGATTTTGACGAATATTTCGGTTATAGTTGTTTAGTTTTCAAAAACAATCATCATATCTATTTTGCTGATGATTTTGAACTACACCATAAGGGAAAGACAAAAGACGAGTTAAAAGCATTTTACATTAAGAAAATGAACAATATTCTTTTTACTGAAGCAGAAATCACAGCACCGATAACAGAATACACCGAATACGACCGCAAAAGATATTATTTAAATAATTATTATGGAATGCAGGTTGATTATATTTCAATCTTTGGCAATCCTAAAAAACACCCGAATTTTGAAGAAGAAGTAAAAGGAATGATTTATAATCCTGTTGCATTTGCTTATATGTACGATGCGGAATTTGTCAAACATCATAAAGAACTATATCAAAAGTTGCAGGAGCAAAAAGAAAAGGCTGCTACAAGTTATGAATATTTAAAAAATGCTTTTTTATATGAAATGTATAATCACGAATACGGCACAAATTGGCAAGCAGACTATGACACATTATCAGCTTTTTACAATATCCAGTATCATGATGATGACTTGCAAGCATATTTTGATGAATTAAATTTCAATGATACACAAAAACAAGCATATTTAGATGCAAGAAAACAATATTACAAGGAGCAAAAAGAAAATGAAAACTATTAAAAACTATATCTTTACTTTTGAATGGGTGAAAGGTTGCGTAAAGGATTATATCATTAAATGGTGCAAGGAAAACAACATCAATTTTAAAAATGATTATTCCTTTTAAATAAAGGAGAATTTACAATGAATAAGGAATTAAAAAAACTATTAACAGAGGCGAAAAAATCAGGCTGGACAGTTACACAAGAGGACGGAAACGTTTATGATTTTGGTTGGTGGTCACCTGCTGGACAAGATTTTCATATACAAGTTGATACGGAAAACGATGTAGGATACTTTTTACATAATCTATATTCAGTATATAATGATTTTGATGTATCAGTGGAAACATATCTTTGGCTTGATGATACAGGGCATGGAAGAAACGGTGCACCATATGATATGAAAGATGTGTATGAAGATATGGAAACTTGTGAAGAGGCTATACATGACTTATGGGAAGCGTTAGATAATTGTTTGTGCAAATTACCAACGTCTGTCAATTAAAGAATTGAGGGAAGAAAAATGACAGCTATATTACATATAAAAACCCGGCAACATCGTTATAAAATCAATTTGCACCGACTCATAAAATTACTTGCAATAAGTGCAATAATAACCGCATTTATAGCTTTATATATTGATTTTTTCCGTTTTCCTGAAAGTTATTGTACTACATACAACTATCAATTAAAAAACGATTTAGCGGACGGGAACCCTGAAACTATGGAATACTACAATAATAACTATGTATCAAATGGACGTTTACTTTATGGGGATAGGTTTATAAAATAGGAGGATTTAAAAATGAAAAATATTTATGTTGTATTTGATTGTGAGCGGGACGGCAAACGTTACGCAATAGCGGAAACAATCAGAACAGGGGAGAACCTAAAAAACTTTATAGACAGGTACAGCGCCGATATATGCCATTTATGCGAAAGCAGAGCAGAAGCGGAGAAAATAGCCCTTGAATGGAATAATCAGCATACAAACGAAAAAAAGATTTTATATGTGTGACAGAAGCACCACAGACAGATTAGAGGACTACAAAACAAAATGTTTGTCAGAACTTCCGCAAGGAAAGAAAAACAATTTTACAAAAGTCAGTTTAATATTATCTTAAATAACTTATAAGGAGATTTGATGTTATGAAATTTTATACAGAATACAACGGAAATAAATATGAGTTTGAAAGCGGTGCAGAGGCTTATATATTCCACACAGGCATATACAACGAAGTGCCGGAGGAAAGATTGTTAAAATATGTTGCTTTTGTCTTTAGCCTTTATTTGAAGGATAGCAACAGAACACCACTTGGAGAACTTGCAGACTATATAGCGGAAAATTGGGATAAGGTACAAGGCAAGGACAGATGTGAAATACTTGATGTTTTTTATTATTCAATAGTATAGGAGGAATGGAAAATGATTGATGTTGATTTAAAAGAAACCATAAAACAAGACTGCAAATACTCAGAGGCATTAAAACAACATAAACAGGCATGGGCAAGGCATTATTTAAACGGTATGCACGAAGCAAACGACGATTTAAACAATAGTAACAGAAAGCTTATAAAAGCCTATGTAGAAGAATTCCCAGACGCAGTATGTTTACAAATATCCCCCTTAGAACTCTTTAGACCATCAGAAAAGGAACATTTATATAATTTTTGTTGTAATTATATTTTTGACGGTTCAAACGGAAATTTGGAAAAAGTGCAGAATGCGGCGGAATTATTCAATAAAACGACAAGCGTTGAAAACTTGAATAATTTAGAAAGAATACTGAAACGGTCAAACTGTCATGTCTTAGTGTGGAGCTAATAATAACACGTGAAAATACATTGTTATGAACATAATAAAAAAATGATAACACCATAACAACGGAAGCTGAAAGCAATTTAAAGTGGCATTATTATTAACACATAATGAAACGATTTTAAAGAAAGGCAATAAACAATGTTTAATAAAGATTTTTACCCAACACCGGAGCATTTAATCAATAAGATGCTCTCTGGTGTGAATTTAAAAATGATTAAAACAATTCTTGAGCCGTCAGCGGGGAAAGGAAATATAGTTGATAGTATCAAGAAAAAAGAGGGGTTGTTTAGTACATATTATAATAAAATTACTTTTGATATTGACTGCGTAGAACTTGATAAAAATTTACAACACATACTCAAAGGGAAAAATTATAGAGTAGTACATAATGATTTTTTGACGTATGAGACTATGAAGGAATACGACTTAATTATTATGAATCCTCCATTTAGTAACGGTGCTAAACATCTTCTCAGGGCGTTAAAAATGCAGAAGCGTAACGGTGGCGCGGTGATATGTTTACTCAATGCGGAAACATTAAAAAATCAGTGCAACAACGACAGAATAATTCTTTCAAGACTTTTGACGGAATACGGCGCAGAGATTGAATATATATCAAACGCATTTATAGGCGCAGAGCAGAAAACGCCAGTCGAAACGGCACTAATTAAAGTTAAATTACCGGAAGTCAAGAGACAGTCATTTATATTTGATACTTTACAGAAGGAGCAGGAACAAAAAGAAGTTGAATATACAGAGGAAAACAATCAGCTTGTCGAAAATGACTTTTTGGCGGCTATTGTCAAACAGTATCAAATGGAAGTAGAAGCCGGAATCAAACTAATAAAAGAGTTTTATGCGATGAAGCCTTATATTATGGCAGAATTTAAGAAGGACGAGGAAACAGGAGAAACAAAACAGACAGGAGGTTGCATTTTAAGGCTGAATTTAAGTAATAACTGGGACGGACAGTATAACACATTGAATATAAACTCGTTTATCCGAGAAGTGCGCGGCAAGTATTGGAAAGCATTATTTAATAATCCAAAGTTTATCGGACAACTTACCAAAAATTTACGGGACGATTATTACAACAAAGTTGAGGAATTAAAAGATTATGATTTCTCGCTTTACAATATCTATGAAGTTAAAATAGATATGAATAACAGAATTGTCAAAGGCATTGAAGAGGTTATTGTAAAACTATTTGAAAAATTGAGCTATGAGCATAGTTATTCAAACGAATGTAGTAAAAATATTCAATATTATAATGGCTGGAAAACAAACAAGGCGTATATAATCAACAAGAAAGTTATTATACCATTAAATGGATATTGGGGCGGATTTAGACCGACAAATTATAAGGTTATAGAGGAATTACAAGAAATTGAGAAGTGTTTTAACTATCTTGATGGAGTATTAACGGACGCGGTTGATTTGAAAGGGGCTTTACAGTTTGCGGAAGAATGCGGAGAAACAAAAGGAATTCAATTAAAGTATTTTACGGTTACTTTTTACAAAAAGGGGACTTGCCATATTACTTTTAGCAATGACGATTTATTAAAGAAATTTAATGTTTTCGGAAGTCAAAAAAAGGGGTGGCTGCCTCCTACATATGGCAAAAAACAGTATAAAGACATGACAGTAGAGGAAAAGGTGGTAGTAAAAGAGTTTGATGGAAGCGAATCGGAATATAACAAAGTAATTCAGAATCAACAATATTATTTGTTTGATGGAAACTCTGTTTTGATGTTAGAAAGCGATTTGCAAACAACAGAATAAAAGGTTGATTTTAAGAAAAGGGGTTTTTATTATGAATAAGTCTTTTATTATAGAAATGTTAAAAAATTGCAAATCATGGGAAGAGGGAACAATTATCACCTTTAGGCATAAAGATTGGGAGTTGATTTTTAGAAAAGAGGAATCAATTTATAAACCTTTTACTGTCAGCGGAAAGAAACGTAATTCTAATGAAACAATAAGTAGAAGATATACAAATGCTGAAAAGGCTTTTTTACATATATTAAATGGGTTTAATGAAAATACATGGGACAAGGTAAGAGAGGCCGCAAGAGGGCAAGTAGAGTTATATTCCGTAGACGGATATGAAATTGTTGACAGATTTGACGAGCGTTCCGAAGGGGCAAAAGTGGGTTATTCATTATATTACAATGGCAACGAGGACAGCAATAGATGGTTTAATATAGTTATTGAGCCTGTAGAGGTAAGCGAATAGAGAGGAGACGGAAACAATGAAAATAGGCGAGAAGGTTTGTATAAGTGTTCAAGCGCTATACAACACATACGGAGAAAATTTGTCGTGCTGCGGCATTGACAATAATAGTAGAGAAGGCAATTATTGTGATTTGTATTACGGTTTTGGTGAAATTGTATGTATGGATGGGGAAGAATGTATTATTGATGATATTGACAATAAGAACGAAACCGTTACGCTTATAAACGAATGTGGAGAGGAAACAACAACATTTTGGTTGAGTTTTGAGGAATATGGAACGGCTGTATTCAACAGATAAATGTATAGTGAATTATGGTTTTGTGGGATAGCTTTTCAAAGCAATATGAAAATAGCATCAGGACAATTGACGCTTGCAAAATTAAAAAATAGGAAATGGAGAGTTGATATATGGATAAAAACAGTTATATCGTTGTAGCAGTATAGAAAAACGGAAAATATTGTGCCTACGTTATTAAGCACTTTAACAGCAACAATCTATTAAGTACATTGGAAATAAAAGGCATACAGAGTGCTAATATTGTCAGCACAAAAAAGAAAGCATATGAGATTTGCAATGCTTGGAATGAAAGTTACAAGGCAAGAATCAAGCTGATTGTTTTGAACAACTTAGAGAGTGGGCTAAATCCCATTCTGAAAAATGGATTTTTTACCATGATTGTGGAGCTGGTGTTGCATATCCCATACCTATATGCAGACATATATTTGAAGTGAAGATTTATGATAGTCCACCTGACGGTATAGTAGTCGGTATGCTGCTATACCAAAGAGGGCGTAATAGAGGGGAGGAATGATAAATGTAAATGCAGAAGGCTATTTATGTATAACTTTAATATAGTATAAATTATATTGCAATGTCTTTTCAAATGTAATATAATTAATTTAACAAAATAAAACATTAATTTTTAATTATGGGAGGAATTATTATGGCTGGTTTTTTGGCAATAATTGGTGTAATTTATGTAATTTACAAACTTGTTTCAGAGGCAGGGGAAGAACCTTATGAACCTGGATGTATCCGTAATTCATTGCTGTTTAATCAAGATATGAATAAAGTTAGATTTAAAGAGATGTCACAGCGAGAATTGGATCGCAATATAAGAGAGGGAAAATATAGGTGATTTATATAGGGGGCAAGCGTGATGTGTTATAAGGTTGAAACTTATGCAAAATTAGCTACACAATTACGTGATAAAATGCAGGGTATGCCAGAGTTTATTGTAAATTTTATAAACAGCTATAAATCAACGGCAACAAGAAATAATAATTGGTGTATCCTTAAAGGATTTTTAGAATGGCTTTTAGACAGGAAATATATGGTCTGTAAAGACATTTTCAGTATAACTGCATCTGATTTTGCGACAATAACCGTAAGCAATTTAGATCAATATTTTGAATATTTACAGGGTAGTAAAAACAACACACTTGAAACAATATGTACTAAGAAAAAAGTGTTAAATGCATTTTGGAATTATCTTTTGGAAAATGGAAATGTTGAAAAAAATGTTGTAAAATTTGTTTCAAAATCAAAATATAAAACCGAAAAAAAACGCGGTGAAGTCAAAGTTCAAACAGACAAAGAACAGCAAGCATTTTTAAATCGTTTGTCAACGGGAAACAATAACGAATTTGATATTGAACGGAATATTGCTATTGTAAAACTGTTAGCCGGAAGTGGTATTCGATGTCAAGAGCTTATTAATTTAGATGTTTCAGATGTATTTTTGAACGGGGGAGAATTATTAAATGAAGGGGGCGAAACTAAAAGTCCTTTTATAAATATTCTTGGCAAAGGTAATATACAAGAATATGAATCGGTCTTTATATCATCTGAAGCTGCGGAAGCTTTAAACAAATATTTAATCGTAAGAACAAAATTTTTATTGGACAAGCATTCAGAATCAGAAGCTTTATTTTTGTCTAATAGAGGGGTAAGATTGAAAAAGACAGCAATAACAAGCTTTTTCAAACGATATTCTAACGGAGAAATAACACCTCATATGATGAGACATTATGTCGGAACAAAGTTATATGAGTCAACAGGAGATTTAATCTTGGTGCAGAAACAGCTAAGACATTCGAGTCGTGAAACAACTGCTAAATATTATGTTAAAACGAATAAAAACAATCTTATTAGTGCGGTTGGAAATTTGTCTGTGTATAGCAATTAAATGATTACTGTAGAAAGGGGATTTACAAATGGGAAAATATTATTATAGTGATTATGGAATAGTTACAAAAAAAGGGTTTATAGAATTGGAAGATAAATCATGTTGCGGTGGTAGTGGTGAACTTGTGTTTTTAGGAGAGTTTAATTCAATATCAGAAGCAGAAAATGATTTTAATGAATTTAAAGAATGGCAATTTGAAAATGGAATTAAAGTATGCGAAGATGAATATGACTATAATTTGCATTGCTTAAATGTTTATAATAGAGATGACTATTTAGGTGTGATTTATCCAAATACCATTGGGGATATGTTGAAATATCGTGTAGCTCTTAGTAATGGGGAAGACCCAATTTCCGGTGGTTGGGAAGATGGTTGTGGAAATCTCTGCACCTTAGATGGCTGGAATGAGTTATAATATGATAAATGATTATTGTGTAGGTATTGCTTATGGAACCGGATATTTTGTTAATGATGAAAAAGGTTCATATCTGGTTGTGAGAAATCTTGACAAATGGTATGTAGAAAATATTGCAGAAGCAACAGGTTATAAAGCATATGAATCTGCTAATAACATTGAAAGAGATAAAAAGAAACAGTGGGTTGTAAAGGCGAGAAATATACATACGTTGCCATCAATGTCAGATATACAATGCAAAAAAGATTTTTGTAGGGCTTACATTGAGTTACATGGAACAATTGATGTAAGGGTTACAAAGAGCATGTATAAACCACGATTAAGAGTGTATGGCAAAGAGAAAATTATTTCTTTTATTAATAACATTCTTCCAGCAAAAGAAAAGAAAATCCAGTATATAAAAAATCGTGTCAACGAAAAATATATTGGTGAAACTTGTGCTATATATTATCAGTCTAAAGTAGAAATATTGGAAATTTTACAATGGATTGATGGGCAATTAAAAAATGAAAAGGTGTGGGAAAAGTGGAATGATATTATGAAAAATTATTAATCTAAGGAAATGGAAAGAGAAAGATTGTTGGCATTGGAGAAGAAGTATTGAGGAGGTATTAAATGAGAATAAACTTTAAAATTGTAAAAAATGGAGAACAAATCTCATTAAGAGATGCAATAAAAGAAAAATATGTTTCTATTACGGACGAGGGTATATGTAATACCTCAGAAAATATTAAAATTTTTAAATCTACTGGTTTATATGATTATAATTCAAAAGAGATATTTGAAAATGACATACTTATTGATAACAAGGGAAGAAAATACAAAGTAGTAAATATATCTGGAACATTCTGCATTAAAGGTATTGGCAAGAACAAGGATTTTGAACCGTTTGCCTTAAATGGCCTAAAGCTTATTAATAGGGTTGATGGTTTAGAAATAATACAATGAAGGCCGTTTTACTGCAATAATGTAGTAAAACGGCCTTTCCCAAATGGTCAATGAATACAGTCTTGACATGGTAAATATCCATTTTTGATTGCGTCTTCTAATGTTAACTGTTTTAAATTTTCTCTATTTATGACATGACTGCATGTTGGCAAATGATATTTTGTGCCGGTTTTTGTAACGATTACTATATTATTTTGTTTTGTATTTTCATTAACAATATTAATTGATGGCTCAGATGATGCATTAGGTATAAATTCAGTAGTTTTATTTTGTAACGGCTGTGATGTTTGAATAGAATTAGGGATATTATTTTTATCAGAAGAGTCGTGCAAGTAATTCAATCCAAAAACAATCGACACAACTGTAAAAATACTGAATATTGTATATGTAAGCAATTTTTTAAATTTCAAAGTTTGGTTTTTGCGGTTATTTGCCTTAGAAAATTTCTCCCAATATTCTTCGGCACGTCCAAGCGGTATGTGAAAATTAACATTTAAATCATTCGCTTTTTTGAATGTTGTAGGTATTAGTCGAGGAGGGGCAAGCAATAAACAAGCCAGCAGATTAGCTTCTCGTTCATTGTCTGGGTCGTCAGAATCATGTTCCAATATATAATGTGCCAATTCATGAAATACATAAAAGCCCCAAAATTGTGCTGACTCATCATAATAAATTGTGTATTGTGGTTTGTTCCTAGTGCCATAATTACATAGAATAGCAGGATATGAATATAAAGGGCATTGTGAACCAGCATATTCCCCCATATATTCTATTTTCGTTTTACATTTAATTTGAAGCTGATTTGCCAGTCTTAATGGATTGTTAGGTATTTCTTCAACGTAATTTGTGTAAATTTCTGCTATTGAGTTTAATTGCTCATAATTTTTCATTCTCTTCTCCCGCTGGCAAGTGAGCCAACCCTTTCATATAAATTAAGGCGAGATGTTTGGATTCAGAATCAAGAATGTTCCACAGGTCTAAAACATCTAAGCTGTCAACTTTATTGTCATCAAGATAACTAAAAAAAGATGCAAGAGATATACCAAAACCATTACAAATTTTTGCTAAATTATAAATGGTTGGTACATGTGGAGCCTTAAGCATTGCTATTAATGTAGATTGAGAAATTTCAGAACGTTTTGCAAGTTCATAATAAGACCATCTTTTCAACAATCTTAATTCTTCTATTCTTTTGATTACAGACAATTCGTCAAAATGTTCCATGTTTCAGCACCTTTAATCATATTATAGTATATTATAACCAAAAAATAAAGGTGTTATGTATTGGAATAATATACTAATTTATCGTAGTATTTGTTGACAATTTTTGATGATAATGATATAATGCAGATAAAATATGTTATTTCGGAGGATTTTTATGAGAATAAAAAAGAGTTTACTATTGGTTTTGTTATTCTTATTTAAGCCCGGCAGTATTTGATCAAAAGTGTAAATTATTTTAATATATATTTAGATAAATGTATATTGTCTATTAATTGCGATAAAAATGGATATTTTAATATTTTTGATTATGCAGAATTGAAATTAAGTCAACAATTGTGGTTTAATTGATTGAATGTTATGTATATACCGTAAAAATAAAATAGACTCCCTTTATCATCAGGGAGTCTATTTATATTGTAATATATTCCATTCTTTGATAAACTTGCACTGCCTTTTCTATAAAAGAGTCTGGAAGACTTAAAAATTCAGCTATTTGCCATATTAATTGACAGCCATTATTAAATGCATCTTGCAGTTTTTCAAATGGTAAAAACTCTAATATTGCCGTTCTGTCTGCCATATATTCATGTTTTTCTATTAAATCGTGGGGACTATATAATTTGTGCGTTGCGCCGGATTTACAATGTCCATATTCATGTGCCAATATTTCAAATTCTTGATTGGAGTTTTCTATTTTGCTTTTATCAATAAATATTCCATATTTCCCATCTTGCTCGATTGTCGCCGCTTTGTAATTTGTGATAGTGAAAGGGAATACGGAAATATTATCATTTTCTATTTTTTTATATACTTCGGTTAAGTTTTTATTATTCATTATAAAATTCCTTTGTTTTTGTTTGATAATATTTTGGCCATCCGTTTCAATTCATCCTTATCTTCTTCCGTTAAATTTTTTTCCTCTTCATACATTGCATAAGTAAAGTCTGTTGTTGGATGTTTTGTATTTGTGTTTGCATTAGCTGAACCGCCGTAAGCGAGAAAATTAGGAAGGGTATCTTCCTGTTCAAAAAAATAATTCGGGGAAACGTTTAATATTTTTGCACATTCTGCAATTTTAGATTGTGGCATATCTTGTGTTCCTAACTCAATTTTATTTATTGAGCTTCTTGAACTATATTTTAATCTAGTTGCAAGTTCTTCTTGCGATAAACCCATTTCTATTCTTTTTTTTCTTAACCTTTGTCCAAAACTCAATATAAACACCTCTTTCTTTATTTATTATTATAATATAATGTTAAATAAATGTCAACAAATAAATACATTAAGTGGAAAATATATCAACATGCACAAATCAAGCTGTGTTTTTTTGTACAAAATAGATAAAATATCTACAAAACAAAAAAACATGTTGACAAATATGAAACACAGTGCTATAATCTAATTGTAGATAAAAATTCAACAAAAGCGAGGTGATAACAGTGACAAATTCTAAATTACTTTGTGAGTTGATAGACTTATCTAAATATTCAATATCTGATATTGCGTCAATACTTTGCATTAGCGAATCTAAATTAAATGCGAAAATAAATAACATTCAAGAGTTTACAAGTTCTGAAATATTATCAATTAGTCGGGTGTTAAATATTTATAATGTAAGTAAAATTTTTTTTACCCCTTGCGTAGATAATTATGCTACATCACAATTATTTAAGTGCGATGGAGAGTAAACTAAATCTTTATTGGCTGTAACATTAACTTTGCGAAATTGAATGGCTGTCAGCAACACGGCGATACATATTTTAGCTGTTAAATATGTAAGTGTTACTAACGTTACTGAAATAATCAATAATCCAAAAATCTGCAAGGTTGTGCTACAGCCCAAGCCAATAGAAAAAATATTGGACATAAATTCCTCCCTTCGATGAGGAGGAACATCTTAAAATCTATGTTCCCTCCCTATAATATTGCTGGAGATGGATGCAAATAGATTTAAGATTAGTTTAATTTTAGTACAAACCATAGCAAAAGTCAATAACAATTAACAAAGAAATGAGGTACACAAATGAAAAAGAGAAAAAACAATTTTATTAGTATTATCTCTGGTATAGCGTTCTTATATCTAATCGTAATTATTTTTTACATAGTTAAAATTCATATGGACATTAGAGACAAACCAAATTATTCAAATGAAGTTTATCAAATACAAACAGGCGACACCTTATGGGGGATAGCTGAAGCGAATGCGTCTAATAAAACAGATATTCGTGAGTGGATTGCGGAAGTGAAATCTATAAATGAATTGGAATCATGTGAAATTAAAAGCGGAGAAGAAATTATAATCTTAAAATAATTAAAAGGAGATATTAAAAATGAATCAATCAAAAAAATCAGTGACAATATTTAATCAACGACTGGCCGGATTTCTCATGTTACATGGGTTTACCTTATTAGGTATGACGGAAAACAAGTTAGACGCAAGCCCAACAAAAAAGAAAAACGTTTTTTTCTTTAAAAATTCGGAAGATTTACAAAAGGCAATTAACAAATGGGATGAAGAAAGGAAATGTGTAAAATGGGTTATATAGTTTGTAGTTTCGTCTTTTTTGTTGTTGGATTTACTATTTGTTCTATTTTAAACGAAGAGAACTCGCAAAAAAATAAAAAGGGAGATTAAATATGAATCAAAATGCTTTGTTTAATAGAGGGTTAAATAATGAAAATGTTTATGGAAATCAACAGCGTAAAATGAAAAGAAACAGATATTATCAATTAAAAGTTTTAAAAGGTGAATGTGGTGTTGTATCTATTAAAAGCAAACCATGGTTTTGCGGCGAGATGGACAATTGCTGTGACCTTTGCAGGATATGCTATAAGAAAAATATTAATTATTAAGAGTAAGCGGGGTGTTTAAAAATGTCAGTATCATATTCAAAAACCAATCAATGTGTTAGCTGTGGTTGTTACATATCTGAAGATAGGCAAGTTTGTTCTATATGTGAAAAAGAAGAGTTTAAGCCTTATAACTCTAAAAGATTACATAAAGATAAGGCATCTTTGTGGGAAGCGAATAAAAAAGAATTTGATAAAATTATTTCAAGGGAATACATCAGAAATAAAAAATCAATGGATTTTTTGCATATTGACAAAGAGGAATTTAATGAAATTTCTAATGTGATTATTGTCGAAAATCTTAATAAATTTGATGAACTAAAAGGAACATTAAATGCTTTTGTATCTTCGGTTTTAAAGAACAAAATTATTTCGTTCATTAATTCTCAAAACACAAATAAGAGGAAGGCTAACTATTTCACCAAGGGACTTAAAGAAAAAATATCTTCAAATGCAGACATGACTATAGAAGAAACTTTGACAGTTGATATTGATGCTGAAGTTAACGAAGATTTTGGATACATCCCTGCTGCTAATTACATTTCTATGCTATCTGAAAAACAAAAAACAATTCTAATCTTTAAACTATGTGGTTATTCCCATGATGCAATAATGAAAACACTTCACTTATCATATAGACAGTTTAATAATTTGTTGTTAAGTATGAAAATGATTGAGAAAACACAATTGATAAGGAGGATGGATCCATGAATAAAGAGCTTGAAACAAACAGTATTAATATGCTTGTTGAAAATGTAAAAAAAGATGTAGAATCTGGCTCTTTGCTTTTAAATCATCCACTTCAAAGGAAAGCACAGCAATGGACTGCCAGACAAAAAGGAAATTTTGTGCGTCGCATCCTCAGTGAGCAGCATATTCTTCCGCTAAACATTTGCACACAAAGAGACCCTATAACAAATTACGAATATCAATACTTAATTGATGGAAAGCAACGTGTTACAACATTAAATGAGTATATAGAAGATGGATTTGCTATTAGCACCCAGACTTCCAGCTCTATTATTAGGTATAGTGGGGTCAAATATGAAACGAGGGAACGTAATGGAAAAAAAGTTTTATTATATAAACGAGATAAAAATACAAAAAAAATAATCTTTACCCCGGTTTTAGATGAAAATGGTTGCCAACAGTATGGTGAATTTGAAATTGATATTCGTGGCTTAAAATTTTCCCAACTTCCTCCAGAATTACAAGAAAGAATTAAGAGATATAATTTTCCTGTGTTAATAAAAAGGAATTGTTCTGATGAAGAGATACAGCAAGAAATAATTGACTTTAACAGTGGCAGTGCCATGAATAAAGAACAAATGGGAATCAATTTACTTGGTACAAACTGGGCGGCAGAAGTAGCTACATTATCAAACTCTTCATTTATTAAAGACTGCTGTACCTTTACAAGGAATGATGAGGTTAAAAGTAAAATTGAAAGGTCAATAGTTGAAACATTATGTTTGATTTATTTTGAATGGAAAAATCAATATGACCATATGTGTAGTACATTAGTAGACCGGCTATCAAAAGAACATATTAATCAATTAAATGGTTTATTCTCAGAAATGTATGATATTGTCAATGGGGAACCAGAGGTAATCAATTATATTGATAGAAATGAGTTTCATATTGTTCTAGCATGTTTCTATTATTTTAAATCCCTTTCTTATAATAATGTGGTGTTTAAACGTTTCCTTAAAGAATGGGTAAACACATTAAGATTTGAAAAAAACATTGAAGCAGACGATGAATTTATTTCTTATGCTGAAGCGTTTGGAAAGGGGAAAACGGGAACAAAAACCGTAGGTGTTGTAACTGATAAATTAAATGAAATAAATAAAGCATTAGATATTTATCTTAATGCCGAATGTGACGATCTTGTGGAAGATGATTATCAAAACGAAGAAGCTCTCGAAAATAATTTTATATCAAATGAAAATTTATTATCCAATGAACGTTCAACTTTATTCCAAAATTATTATTCTAAGTTTCAAGAATCTAATTTAGCTTCCTTTGTTCCAGAAGTACAAGAAAAAAATCTGTCTGCCAGATGTTTAATGATGGCTGTGCAATCACCATTTTTTGATTTTACGAGTGAATATTTAGAAAAATTTACTCAATGGTTTGATAAAAATGGGAATATAGATATGTCGGAATACTGTTTATTATATGCAGATCAGTTATCAGATATATTACTTACTTTAGATGTCAATTCTTCCCGATTAAATATTAATACGATACCTTTCTTGCTCTTTGCCGTAAAGTATTTTAATGATGTAGAGGAAGATGAATATTTAGAAGATTGGCTAAAGTTATTTATGACAAATGAAATGCCAGATGAGGAATGTTTAGATAGTGCCAATATAACAGCTAAAACAAATTTTGTTGAAAGAAGTATTATAGAGTACTTAAAATCAAAAACAGCATAAGGAGTGACATAAAATTGAAAGTATTTGGTGGAAAGGCTATAAAGACAAATAAAATCAAACCAAATTATGCAAACATTTCATTGGAAAGTTTACATTATGCACCATACCAAAGGAAGCCTAAAGGAGAGTTGGTAAAGGCAATTGCTAATAATTTTGACTGGGATTTATTTGGGGTAATTTCTGTGAGTTATCGTGATGGCAAGTATTGGATTGTAGATGGTGGGCATCGTGTTGCTGGGCTTTCCTTAAAAGATAAATCGGCTAAAGTTTTATGCTGCGTATGGGAAGGTTTATCTTATGAAGAGGAATGTGCAAAATTTTTAAAATTCAATTCTCAAAGAAATTCATTAAATGCGGCAGAAAAATTTCATGCCAAAGTAGAAGAAGGAAATCCTGAAGCCATTGATATTGTAGCTATTATGAAAAAGTTTAATTTTTCATATGCTGGCTCTAATATAACAAATTGCGACATAATTAAACCTATTAATGCAGTTGAGTATATCTATTCAAAATATGGTTCTGAAGTTTTAAATAATACACTTGGTATTATTAAAAGCACGTGGCTTGGAGATAAAGAATCATTAACTTGTAAGGTTTTAAAAGGTATGTCAACATTTTTAAATGAATATCAAACGATAAATTTTACAATTTTAAGAAGAGCTTTAGATGGAATATCTCCAAAAGATTTAGAGATTGAAGCAATTGTGAAGGCGGGAATAAACAAAAAGAAAATTAGTTTGTCTGGAGGCCAATGTAAGTTTTACCATATTTGTTTGGCGATACGTGATTTGTATAACGAAAATGCCCCTAAAGGGAAAAGGATTGCTTAAATGGCATGGTTTTAAAAAAGAATATTTAAGTGTAATTATGGCTGTAAGTACTGCACATCACCCAACGGAGAGGGCACGGACATATTTGACGGAGATAGATTAATTGTTGGCTATGGGGTGTATCGCAAAATTAACTACTGCCCTATGTGCGGGAGAAAATTAATCAATCCTCGTCTTCTCTCCCACACAATTTCCCAGCGGCAAGGATAGTAGCGAGGGAATCTCCCAGCTGAGTAAAGACTGCGGCGAGAATAGAAATTTCCTCTGCGCTGAATGTTTTGGAAATAGCACAAGCGAGAGAAGATATTAAAGTTACTAATTCACATGGATTCAAAAAACCACCCCGTTATCAGTATATGATGATTGCGGCGTGGAGTGAAAAGGAGCGGAATAATGGTAAAAACACATAAGAGCAGCAGATTTGTATTATACACACTTGAAAATATACGGGACTGCGAAGATATAATTTTGCAGATTTTAGACACAAATTCAAATTTTACAAGCGGTGGAAAATGTTATCTCTGCGAGGTTGTCGGGCGCTATGAATATAACAATATCCGCTGCGAGCGGGACTTGACGGACGAGATATGCAGACAGAATGAGGAAATCAGAAGGCAAAAAAGAAAAATAGAGCGGTTGGAGAAAGAACTAATTAAGGAGCGTAACCGTACAATAGGCACTGCGTTCGTGGTGCATGGCAAGTGGGAAATCGCTGATACGGAACGAGGGTCATATATCAGATGTTCAAATTGTCATTATGATGAAGTTGACGGTTTTTCTTCTAATTTTAACTATTGCCCTAAATGCGGCGCGAAAATGGGAGGCAGTGAAGAATGAAAAAATATGAATTAACGAAAGAAAAGAAAGAATTTTTAGGCAGAACACTTTACCGTATAAGGGCGTTAAAGGATTTTGAGTTATTAGACGGCACAATTATACATGCCGGAGATTTAGGCGGATGGGTTGAAAAAGAGGATAATTTAAGCCAGGAAGGTTCTGCATGGGTTTATGGCGACGCATGGGTTTCTGGCGAGGCATGGGTTTATGGCGACGCATGGGTTTATGGCGACGCATTGGTTTATGGCAATGCATTGGTTTATGGCAATGCACAGGTTTATAGAATGGAACATATTATGACTTTTGGCCCGGCTGGAAGCAGGAATGGCACCACTACATTTTATCGCAATAAAAACAATGGTATATCGGTAACCTGCGGCTGTTTTAACGGCAGCATAGAAGATTTTTTAGCGCAAGTCAATGAAACACACAGCGACAACAAACATGGGCAAGTCTACCGTGCAGCGGCGGAGCTGGCAAAATTGCAAATTGATTTGGAGGGGGAGCAATGAATAACTGGATAAGCGTCAAGGACAGGCTGCCAACATGGAAAGACGGTAAAGTCCTTATCTATACTTGTTATGGTATAAGTGTAGCAGAAAAAACAGTCAACGGCAAATGGCAAGGAAAACACGCAACACAAAAACATATTACCCATTGGATGCCACTGCCGGAACCGCCTAAGGAGGCTGAAGAAAAGTGAAATCAGTATTAATAAGCATTAAGCCTAAATATTGTGAGCTTATCGCAAATGGAAGCAAAACAATTGAGGTACGCAAGACACGCCCGAAGATTGAAACACCGTTTAAGTGTTATATTTACTGTACGCATAGTGGCGTTACAGCCAAAGAACGAGACAGGAACATTTATACTGATTTTTCGGGTAAAGTCATAGGGGAGTTTGCGTGTGGCGGCATTACGAAATTGCACAATATCGCAACGGATAAATGGGATTATCTATCTGGAGATGCGCACGAAAATGAAAAAAAGCTGTGTACGCTCGGAGCGCTGCTCACTGAAAGCGAAGTACACAGTTATGCGTGCGGTAAATTTCTTTGCGCATGGCACATATCCAACCTTGTTATTTATGACAAACCGAAAGAGCTGAGTGATTTTAATATGATTGACAAAACAGCAGTAAAAGCGTGCAAATACAGAGAGCGGTGTTATAACAATCCTAATTATACAAACGGTGCATTGCTTTTAGGCGGATATGCTTGTACAAAAAAAGCAGAAATGGACTGGTGCAGGGAATGTAAAATAAAACCGCTGACACGTCCGCCGCAAAGCTGGTGTTATGTGGAAGGAGCAACAAACAATGAATAAATGTCCTTTTATAGCAACGAAAGAGTGTGAAATACCACCATGTAATAGTTGTGTGAATTTCATAAATTGTTCATTTAGAGATATTTGTAGTTTTGATATGCATTCTGGAAAGGAGCTTAAAAAAAGATGAAAAACACGGTAAAATGCGGCCAAAAAGGAGAGTAAAGACAATGGGGTATAAATCAGGCTTAATACAAAAATTAAAATTATGTTATTTTTGGCTTATTACTCCCACACGAAAAAATATGCTTACGTCCACATGCGAATACTGCGGCAGTTCTAATTTAGTTGCTATAAAACAAACACATAGAACTGATGGTAATTATAAAAATTATACATACAAACTCTTATGCATGAATTGTAAAGCCGAATGTGCTGGAACTCAAAGGTGGCATAGACATTCTGAGAGGGAGCGTGAGCAGCAATGACAAACTATGAGCGTGTTAAAAATATGAGCGTGGAGGAAATGGCTAATTTTATTTTGACCATATCTGATGATGAGGAAATCTTTTGTAAAATTATTAACGGCAAATTTATTTATGGAAGCGTTTGCGAGGTGATGCAATGGCTCGAAAGCGAGGTGACGGATAATGCGTGAAATACTATTCAGAGGGAAAAGATATGATGATAAAAATTTGATTTTAAGTGACAGTATTATGCAAACAAGTTATGGCTGTGTGAATTTATGGCATGAAGGGAAATGGATTGAAGTGATCCCCAGAACAGTCGGGCAATATACGGGTTTGAAGGACAAAAACGGCACGAAGATATTTGAGGGGGATATTGTTCAAACGAATAAGTTTTTTCTGTCTGTTGGTCTTAATGCAAAATATGTTATTGAATATGATGTGGAAATTGCTTGTTTTATTGGAACAATGCAAAAAGGTTGCGTTAAACATTTTACAACATTTCAAAACGATAGCGACCAATTTGAAGTAATCGGCAATATCCACGATAACCCGGAACTGTTAAATGGGGAGGATTAGTAAATAATGAAAACAATGAAATTGGGTGACGATATTTTAATTAACAAAGTTATAAGGGATTGCCCTATATGTAATAATACTCACGAATTACAATATAGAAAAAAATTTCCAATGCGATTGTTAAAGGTGAAAAAATAGAAACAGAAGAGTTCTATTTTTTGTGTACTGTCACTGAAGATGAAGAAAATGAATTTGTTTCAGCTAAAATGATGGATGAAAATTTATTGAGGGCAAAGGATGCTTATAGAAAAAAGCGTTTAAAAAAGGTTTAATTTATAAAAACAAACAGTATGCAGAAAATACAGTTTTTGAGGATGGAGTGCAAAAATATAAAAGAGGATACATTTTACAACTAACGGTGTAGAGGTAGAATAAAAGAATTAGCTATATAAGATAAGAAAGGACAGATTATTTGACAAAATTAAAAACTAAAGCAACATTGATAACTACAATAATTGTTATATTTTTTACAACGATTAGCGCAAATGCAACATTCACACATTTTCCACCAAAAGGATTAGGAACTATTCATACATACACGGTTTGGAATAAAATTAGATGGGGAGGAGATTGTAAGAAACTTATTAATTTTACAAAATCAAACAACGCATTATCAGATGCTTATGGGATTGTAAAATATGGCGAATATCTTGCCGGAGCAACTACTACAACGCTTGGACAAGTTGGTGATATGTTACTTGTTGTGCAAGAGGAAGGTATTATTTATCCTGTAATTATTGCAGACATTAAAAATCAAAATGATAAAGGCTGCACAATATGGGGGCATCAAAACGGCAAATGCATGATAGAATTTGAAATTTTATCACAATGTAGAAAATCTTTATATGGGACAAGCGGTGGTTATATCTCTCCTTTAATCAATAAGCCAATTTATAAAGTAATTAATATTGGTTCTGTTTATGATAGTACATATTATTTTAATAATCCAAGACAGGCCGTTTTAGATAATGGGTTAGAAGGATACTTTTTATTGCGCTCTCCATATGAGGGAGCTTACGTTGTTAGATAGTGCATTGGTCTTAAATTGAAGATTTCATTAAGAAAGTATGTGAAATAATTGGCACAATATGTAATTACTGATGGCGAAAAATATATTAAAAGCAACTTTAACGGCAAGGTTACTCAGGCGACAAATATTACTATGGCAGATGTTTTTGATACGAAGCAACAGGCTATGAGCTTCTTGAAAAATTCTATATGTAAGGCTTGGCAAAGAAAGTATTATGTGGCTGAGTATGAAAACGGAGATGTGGTTCAGTGTACAGTGCCGAAACCTCCTAAAACAATTAAAAAGATTACAGATAAGGTGTTTGAGATTAGCGACGAGCCTCTTGGTTTGACTGAATGGGAGCTACGGCTTGACGGTATGCAGAATCTCTTTCAGGATGCAGCTAAAAGAGCTAATGAGCTATCACAGGAAATGAGTGATATTGAAGCCAAAATTGTTGATTGGGAGCATTACATAGAGTTTACGAAGTTAAATGCAAGGGAAGGCTATAAAGCTTATTCTGCTCTGAACCGATTGTTTGAACAACGTAGAGCAATTAAGAATGAGAAAAAGTTGGTTAGTGCCATAAATCGTAATCAAAATTGTTCAAATGGCATGACGGAGATTATCAATGTTTTGGAAGGATTAAAACATCAAAAGTATCGGGCAAGAGCGTTGCCGGAATTGTTTGAGTGCGGTATTGATGAGGTTGTTTAAAATGTGAAATTTGTTACGGAAAACGAGGAGATAAAACAATGGAAATTATAAAAAATATCAATGTTCCTACGGGTCATATACTTATTGTTCAGGGAGATAAAGGGAGTTTGGAGTGTTTATCTATTGGAGATTATGGTAGACAAGCTAATGTTAAAGCTAAATTTTTAGGTCTAAACAAGGATATTGAGGGAGTGCCCAACGGAAAGTGTATGCCGTTGAAAGAAAAATGGGTTGTAACGATTTCCACTCAGTACGGCTGCAATAGTGCTTGTAAGTTTTGTGATGTTCCAAAGGTAGGAAGGGGAATAAACGCAACATATAAAGATATGAAAGAACAAATTGAGGTGGCTCTATCATTGCATCCAGAAGTTAAGGGCACAAAGAGATTAAACATTCACTATGCAAGAATGGGAGAGCCTTCTTGGAATCCTGATGTGTTAAGAGTATCTTACGATTTACATAAAATAACGAAGCCTTATATCGGAAACAGTATGATTCATCCTGTATTCACAACCATGTGCCCAAATAAAAACAGAAAATTATTTAGCATACTCCAAGAATGGACAAATGATATAAAAAATGATGCGTTCCGTGGAGATGCAGGATTGCAGTTTAGCATAAATAGCACATCGGATGAGCAAAGAAACGATATGTTTTCAGGTAATGCATTATCTCTTCGTGAAATATCTGACATTGTAAAGACTTGCCAGCCCCAAAAGGAAGAAAATATGCTTTAAATTTTGCATTAGCAGACAATTATGAAGTAGACGCACAGAAATTAAAGAGTTTGTTCAGCCCCAAGAAATGTATGGTTAAGATTACTCCGCTTCATATGACTCATTCTTGTGAGGAAAACAATATACAAACCTCTAATGGTTATACAAGTTTTGTTCCCTATCAAAAAGCAGAGGCAGATTTAATTGAGGCGGGTTTTGATGTATTGGTCTTTGTGCCCAGTAGCGATGAGGATGAGGGGAGAATTACTTGCGGAAATGCAATTTTAAGTGGTTCAATGCCTGAATGTGTTTATAACATAAGATAGAACAGTTATTTTATAAGAAAAGGAGTTAGATTGTGTGAACATTGAAACAAAATTATCTATAGGGGATCCAATGTACATTATAGAAGTTTTGGAATATGATAAACCAATTATATGTAGCGGATGTGGTGGCGTGGGCTACGGCGGTTCCGCCGTTTCTACGAGACAGAATTATATCCATAGAAGATATAAGTAAAAGGCCGAAATCAAAAAGCGAATATCCTTGTGTAAATGAATATATTGTCACATATAGAGGGATAGAATTGTTTTTAGCGGATATAAATGGTGATTTTTCGGATATTGACGAAATACTTAAGTATTTTGGAAATAGTAAGTATTCTCCGTTAATACATAAAATTAAGGCGCAATCTAAAAAGTTTGATTGGTCGGACGATGTGCCGATAAATCGAATTGACTGCAATACAGAAGGATATAATAAGTTCTTTGACAATTTGTAATAGAAGACGCATTTAAGGTGTGATTGTAAGGTAAGTTTTGTTTTGACATATTTATTAATTCAAATTAGCTTATTCAAGCGAAATTTTGCAAAATGTAGAGAATAATTAAATAAAGATAATTGTACCTGTTTTTAACAGAAATATTAAAAAGAAAGGAAAAATTAGGGTAGCTACTAAGGACATGTCACCTTTCTGGTGAAAGAAAATAAGATACGTTGGAAGTAAGAACAAATTAAGTAAGGATTTAGCACCAATTATCCAGGCTTATGTAACTGATGACACAAATGGTTATCTAGAGCCTTTTGTTGGCGGTGCAAAACATGATTGATAAAATTAAGTGTAGGAAAAGAATAGGTTGTGATATACATAAACAGTTGATTGAATTATTAAAATATGCACAGGAACATGAAACGGAATTGCCAGAAAGAATTTTAGAGAATGAATATAAGGAAGTTAAGCAGAACAAAGAAAATTATCCAGACTGGTATTTAGGTCTTGTAGGATTTTGTGCGAGTTTCGGTGCTAAGTATTTTGGTGGATATGCAAGGGATTCAAAAGATGACAATAGTGGCAAATGGTCTGCTGGTGCAATCAGAAATTTAAAGAAACAGATTTCTAATATTAAGGATGTTAAATTTATAAATTTAAATTTTCAATCGCTACCATTAGATAAAATCAAAAATTATGTTATTTATTGCGACATTCCTTATCGAGGAACTACTAAATATGCTACCGATTCTTTCCCATATGAAGAATTTTATGAGTGGGTTAAGGTAGCAAGTGTAAATAATACAGTTTTGATAAGCGAATATTCTATGCCAGATGATTTTACTTGTATTTGGCAAAAAGAAACTAAGACGTTGTTGGATAGTAATAAATCAAAAGCTGATAAAAACAACATAAGGATTGAAAAACTTTTTACATATATCAAATAAAAATACCAATAAAAAAGAGAGGGTTATATGATAGAGATAGATTCAAGAATTGCAGGTAGAACCATTATGACACCAATAAAATGCATAGACGCATCAATTGTTTACAGGCATAATGTCCCTAAAGGAAAATTAACTCTTGATAATGGATGGAGTGCTGTCTTTGAGTTTCTAATGTTAAATAAAGTAAAAACACATAATTAAAAGAAAGGAAAAATCACAAAGTTCCTATAGGGTAAAGTGCGCACTGCTTATGACGGTAAGCAAGTTTGGAACAAAAGAGATTTATGAATATTCAGCGAATCAGATTTGAAGAAGATCTGACGTTGGATAACATTGGCGGTTTTAAATCAGGAGACAAGATTCAGATGCGATAGCTGCTATCAATACTGACAGAAATTATATCTGTATAGAGAAAGACGTGGATATATTTGATGTTGGCAAGAAGAGAGTGGAGGAATATTTTAGTGAAAGGTAAAGAATTGCAGAAGATATGTGAACAATATCCAGATTTTGATTTTGAATTTTCCTTTACAGATGGATATTCAAAATTTCCTAACATAAGAAGTTTTAATAACTTGGAATTGTGTGATGTTGGACACAGTGACAAAGTGGTTGTTTTAAACGGAGAAGAGAAATAATACCAAAAAACATCGCTTTTATCGGAGTTGGAGGTTGCAGACAATGAGAGATTTTCAGAACGCATATCCTAATGATGGATACACAGAATTTGATAGAGTAATGGCTTGTTGGGCAATCAATCATAATGGATGGCGTAAAGCTAAAAAGAAATGGAGAAGAATAGGTAAGAAGAGAATCAGACGTGAAACACAAAAGATGATTAAGAGAGAATTGGAGGAAGAATAATATGCCGGTACATGATGATTTAGGTATTCGTATGAAGACATTCTACGAGCAGATACCGAAAACTAAGCTAATGAGAAGAACGCCAGTTGCCATCCGCATTGACGGAAAGGCGTTCCACACATTTACAAGAGGATTTCATAAACCTTTTGATGAGATTTTAATGAAGACTATGCAGGAAACCACAAAATTTCTTTGTGAAAATATTCAAGGATGTGTACTCGGATATACGCAGTCTGATGAGATCACATTGATTTTGATTGATTATCAGAAGTTTACAAGTGCTGCATGGTTTGATTACGAAGTACAGAAACTTTGCTCTATTAGTGCAAGTATGGCGACAATAGCTTTTAATCAAGCATTTGAAAGTAATGTTTTTAATTTTGAAGATATGCAACCAAATGATTTTGCCGAACATGAATGGAGCAGGTTATTAGAAGTTTATCGAAATGCTATAGATAAAGGTGCTATGTTTGATGCACGTTGCTTCAATATCCCAAAAGAAGAAGTGACTAATCTCATATATTGGAGACAGTTAGATGCTTCTCGTAACAGTATTCAGATGGTGGGACAGGCTAATTTCAGTCATAAAGAGTTACAGAATAAGTCTTGTAATGATATTCAGGATATGTTGATGACTCATAAAGGTATCAATTGGAATGATTTGCCTATATATCAGAAACGTGGAAGTTGTTGCGTTAAAGAAAGATATGAAGATTACAATGATATTGATTCTACAGACTCTAGTGTGCCAATTAGAACTCGATGGATTATCGACAAAGATATTCCGATTTTCAAAGGCGATGGCAGAGAATATATAGATAGATTGGTTAATGTTGGCGAGGAATAATCCGAATAAACCTGTCTTTTATCTCTTTTTGAAAGGAGTAAATAAATGACTTACAAAGAAGAATATAGAGATTTATTTTCTGTTCCAGAAGATTATTATTTAGCACATTGTATCAGTGCAGATTTTGGAATGGGTAAAGGAATCGTTATAGAATTTAATGAACGATTTGATATGAAGAGAAAGTTACAGAAGACTTATCCTGATTATATCAAT
Organism: Congzhengia minquanensis; assembly: GCF_014384785.1. Taxonomy (NCBI): domain Bacteria; kingdom Bacillati; phylum Bacillota; class Clostridia; order Eubacteriales; family Oscillospiraceae; genus Congzhengia; species Congzhengia minquanensis. The sequence goes on along the minus strand of NZ_JACRSU010000002.1, from coordinate 478,395 downwards.
CAGTGGCATCATAACAGAATGATTGGTGATTGTATTCAGCAAGATAGAGTATTTAATCTAATTACCAAAGAAAGGTATTGGATGAAGCCTACTTATGAATCTCTAAAAGCTGCTTTAGTAAAAATGAAAGATTTATGTAGCGAAATTTATGTAACAAAGTTGGCCATGCCGGTTATTGGTTGTGGGATGGACAGATTACAGTGGGATAAGGTTTCTGAAATTATCAAAGATGTTTTTAACAATGTAAGCATTGAAATTTTAGTGTGCAAACAGTGAGGTGAGGAAATAGTTTATACAGTACAAATGGATTTATATATAGATGATGAAATTAAATATAGGAGGTTTTATGATGAGACAGATTAGAAGAGGAACTTTTGAAACGAATAGTAGTTCAGTACATAGCATTACGATGTGTTCTGAAACAGATTATGACAAATGGGTAAATGGTGAATTATTTTATGACAGATGGGATGAGGCTTTAGTAGAAAAGACACCTGAAAGAGAAAGTGATGAAGACCATCAGTATTTAACATACGAGCAATTTAACGACTATAAGTATATTGATTACGAAACATTTGAAGATAGTTATAAGACTGCTTCTGGAGAGAAGGTAATTGCTTTTGGATATTATGGAGAAAATAGATAAATAGGAGAGGATGAAGAATGGAATTATTAGGAAGATATGTGAATGGAAATGTGAGAACAATGATTTTTGCAGATGGTACAAAGGTTAGAGAAACTGACGATGACGAATTTATGCCAGCTTATGCAGAGAATATAGACATAAAGATTTGTAATCGTTGTGATAGGGGGTGTAAATTTTGTCACGAAGGTAGTACACCGGACGGTAAGTTAGGTGATATTCTCAATGAAAACTTTGTGGACACGCTGCATCCGTATCAAGAAGTTGCTTTAGGTGGTGGAAATGTATTAGAACATCCTGATTTAATTTCATTCTTGCAGAAACTTAAAGAGAGAAAAGTCATTGCAAATATCACATTGAACCAAGTTCATTTTGAGAAAAATATTGAAGTTGTAGAGAATAGTATAAATGAGAAACTGATTTATGGTCTTGGTGTATCACTTGTAAATCCTACATCAGAGTTTATTGAGAAGATTAGCAAATTCCCAAATGCAGTTATTCATGTAATCAATGGTATATTAAAGCCTTCAGATGTTGAATTATTGGGGAATAAAGGATTAAAGATGTTAATTCTTGGATACAAAAATCTGAGAAGAGGATCTGAATGGTTAGCAGAAGACCATGAAAATATTGTTGTAAAACAGATGTGGTTGAAAGAAAATCTTGCAGACATTGTTAATAAATTCAAAGTATTGAGCTTTGATAATCTGGCAATCGAGCAGCTTGATGTACAGAGATTATTTACTAAAGAAAAATGGGATGAGTTTTATGCAGGCGATGACGGTAAAAATACTTACTATATTGATATGGTAGAGAGAAAATTTGCAAGAAGTTCTACTGCTCCATTTAATAAGCGATATGATTTAATGGATTCAGTGGATGAAATGTTTACTGTTATTAGAAAAGAAACAAAGAAATGATTGAAAGATGCTTATTATTGTAAAAAATTGAACAGTAGCTGATCCGCAGCATCACTTTATCTGTCCTTTCATAGGACTTTACATAGACTTATATAGAGTAATTTTATACTCCACTCTTTAAAGAGTGTTTATATATAAATTTTTATGATTAACAGGAGGACTTTAACTTGGCATTTCAGATAAAAAAGGCAAAGAGAGAGAAAATTTATGTAAAAGTGGCTCTTATGAGTCCAAGTGGCGGTGGTAAAACATATTCAGCACTTAGACTCGCAACTGGCATGGCTAATGAAATTGAAAAACAGACGGGTACTCGCCCTAAGATTTTGCTTGGGAACACAGAAGCAAAGCGTGGATATTACTATGCAGATGAATTTGATTATGACATCGTTGATATTGATGCCCCACATAATCCTGAGAAGTATGTTGAATTTGTAAACTTTGCTGTTAGCGAAGGTTATGGAATTTTGATTATTGATAGTTCTTCTCACGAGTGGGAAGGTAAGGGTGGATGTCTTGAACTTCAACAGCAAGCAGGTGGTACATATCAGGCTTGGGCGAAGGTTACGCCAAGACATAATAAGTTTATCGAAGCTATTGCCGATAGTCCTATTCATATTATTGCAACAATGCGTGGAAAAGACCAGTATGAAGTTGAAAAAGATGAAAAGGGTAAGACAAGCGTTAAGAAACTTGGGGTTGGTGCAAAGCAGAGAGATGGATTTGAATACGAGTTTACTTGCACATTATTGATTGACCAAAAAACTCATATGGCTGAAACACAGAAAGATAATACACATATCTTTGAAAATGAAACCGCAACGCTTCTTAACGAAACATACGGCGAAAAGATTATGCAATGGGCAAATTCCGGTGAAGGATATACGCCCGTAGTAAGAAAAGACGATGAAGACACTGCTACAACAGACAATATTGCAGAAATTAAGAAAGAAATTGTTGCAACTTGTGGTGCTTTGGGTGGAACGAAGAACGAGGAATTGATGACAACATTAAAGGCATTCGTTCCAAGTGGAAACCCCAACGCAATTAAATCAATAGATGATGCAAGGAAATGTTTAGAAAAAATACAGGGAATTAAGGCAGTACAGGCGTAATAGGAGGATATTTTAATATATGAATAAAGTAGCATTGGTTGGAAGACTCACAAGAGATGTTGAAACAAACACTACAGCAGCAGGTAAGTCAGTTGCTCGTTTCTCAGTCGCTATTAACAGAAAGTTTAAGAACGAAGAGGGTAACTACGAGGCAGATTTTATCAACTGTGTAGCATTCAGTAATACTGCTGATTTTGTGAGTAAGTATTTTAGTAAGGGTAACGCAATTGGCATTGCGGGCAGAATTCAAACGGGAAGTTATACCAATAAAGATGGACAGAAAGTTTATACAACAGATGTTGTCGTAGAAGAAGCTGAGTTTGTTGAAAGTAAGAACGCAAGTGGAAATACATCTGCTCCTGCTAATGATGTAAATGATTTTATGCCTGTAGCAGACGGGGACGATGAACTCCCTTTTAATTAAGGCACAGATATGACAGACAAAAAGTATGTCTGTGCCTATGGTCAAAAATGTTTACACCACGGAGAAAAGGTTAATTCCTCAGAATCCGTGGTGATAAACAAAAGACATTACCATTGGGACTGTGCAACGAGAAAACAAGAAATTAAGGAATGTGTGGACTTATATATGTCCTATATCGAAGATAAAGCTCAATATCCATTAGCAATGAGAGCAATAAACACATTGGTTTTCAAGTATAAAGTTCCAATAGAGTTTATTTTGAGAAGTATTGAAAATTCAAAAACTTATTACGAAGATAAACCTGTTCACATTCTATATGGATTGAGAAAAATGTTTTGGGAAAAAGAATTCGGAAATGTAGGTGGTAAGTCGATTGCTAATTGAACAAAAGGACATCGAAAAAGCAAAAAGTAAACTTGGTGATGATAATGCTTTTATAATGGCTGAGTTACTTGAACTTAATGATTTTGACGATAAGAACTTAAAGGCTTGCTGCCCTTATCACAACGAAGACACAGCAAGCTTTATATACAACAAAAAGAATTACTCATTTCACTGTTTTGGATGCAACAAGACAGTTGATATTATAGATATTTTAATGCAGAAAGGAAACACTTTTTTACGATCAGTTAAATATCTCTTTGAAAAAGCTGGTGTTAAATACAGTTTTGGAGAACAAGATGTTAAGACAAAAAGAGATTACAGATATCCTCAAGAAGTGCCTTTAACAGATAGAAAGAATGTTATTGATTATTGGGGTAAGCGAGGTATCTCAAAAAATGTAATTGATTATCTTGATATAAGAGAAGATTCACAAGGTAATGGTGTTTTCAATTATTATGATACAAATGATGTATTGACATTAGTTAAGTACAGACCAGCAAAAACAATCCCTAAAAAGTCTGGACAAGCAAAAACTTGGTGTCAAAAAGATGCTGATACTGCTCCAATATTATTCAATATGAATAGAGTAAACACATCAAAACCTTTACTTATTACAGAAGGTGAAACAGATTGTGCGAGTGCTATTGAAGCAGGGTATCTTAATACAGTAAGTGTTCCGTTTGGTGCTGGTAATTATCACTGGATGGAAGAGAATTGGGACTGGCTAAATGGCTTTGAGTCTATTCTTATATGGGCAGACAATGACGAGCCGGGCGAGGCTATGAAAAAGGAATGTATTTATAGACTTGGCACTTGGAGAACTAAATACATAACGACTCCAAAATACTTTGAAAAAGAAAATGGCAAGAAAATTCCATTGAATGACATTAACGACTGCTTACAGGTAGGTGGTGCAGATTTTGTAATGAATTTGATTTCAGATGCAAAAGATGTTCCTGTAAAAAGCGTTATTGATTATTCGGAGATTGACGAATTGGACATCTCTCAAATGGATGGTGTAAAAACAGGTATTAAGCCATTGGATAATGAGTTATTGAAGATATTCTATGGCTCTCTTACAATATTGTCTGGCCGCCCCGGAAGCGGTAAAAGTTCTATAATAGACCAAGCCATTGCTAACACCATTGATACTGACAAGTCAGCGTTTCTGTTTTCAAAGGAAATGCCTGAAAGAATGAGTGCAAATTGGTTTAATGCCATTATAGCAGGTCGCAGAAATATGGCAGAAAAATCAAGTGCTGACGGCAGAAAATATTATGTTGTTCCCTATGATATTCAAAAGCAAATGCAGAGTTTTTATAGCAAAAAACTCTTTATATACAGAGATGATGAACCAAATGATGTAGCATCTGTTCTTAAATCTGCTGAAGAATGTGTAAGAAAATTCGGTTGCAAACTAATTGTGTTGGACAACCTTATGATGTTGGATTTGCATTGTTCAGAAAGCGATAAAAACACAGCACAAACCAACCTGATAAATAACTTGATTAAATTCGCCGCTAAATTTAATGTGGCGGTAGTTCTTATAGCACATCCCAGAAAAACACAAGACTCAAATTCAGACATTGAAATGTATGATATATCGGGTACATCAAATATTATTAACCTTGCAATGCGTTCCATTGGTCTTAGGCGAGTATCAAAAAAAGAAAAAGACGACCCGAAATCCAAGTGGGGAAAATATGATGTTGTACTGACCGTCATAAAGGACAGGCTTTTGGGCAAAACAGACTTTCAAATGGGTATGTGGTATGACATAGTATCACGAAGATTTTATACAGATTATGATGAATATGATGCAAAATTTGCTTGGGATAAGAAGATTTATACAGAAAAATTACCTTATGTTGATAGGTCGTTAGAAGATGAATTTCCCGACAAATAGGAGAAACAATGAATAAAGATAGTTTTATAATTGATTCGATGGTTTGGAGTTTCTCAAGGTTAAGTTCATATCATCAATGTCCATACGGCTGGCGATTAAAGTACGTTGACTGCGTTGAGGGCGATGAGAATTTTTTTGCTCAATACGGCAGTTTGATGCACGAAATTTTAGAAAAATATGAAAAGGAGGAGTTATCCATATTTGAAATATCGCAATACTATGAGAATAGGTTTAACGATGTTGTCACTTGTGATGCTCCTCCTAATCCGTATATAGACATAAAACAGTCTTATTATGACAAGGGGCTTGATTATCTTGACAATATTGACTTAGACCTTGAAAATTACGAGGTGCTTGGAGTTGAAAAAGAAGTAACGTTTAAGATATTTGACTATGAAATGGTGGGATATATTGACTTACTATTAAAAGATAAAATCAAAGGAGACATAATTGTTTTAGACCATAAAAGCGGTAGTGTTAATTTTAAGAAAAATGGTGAAATCAGTTCATCAGAAAAAGAACACATTTTAGGGTTTAAAAGACAATTATATTTATACTCAATAGGTGTTATTGAGGAATATGGAGTTAAGCCAAAATATTTGAAATGGAATTTATTTAAGGATAGAAATTGGCTTACCTTTGAATTTAAAGACGAAGAATTTAAAGAGGCAAAGAAGTGGGCAGAAGATACGATAAAGAGTATAGAACAGGAAACATCTTGGTTTCCTAACCCTCAAAAGTATTTTTGTAATAATTTATGCGATATGAGAAACTGTGCTTGTGAATATAAACCATAAGGAGATGGTAATATACAAAACTATCATAAACATACTTACTTTTCAAATGTCTTAGTTGCAGATTGTGCCACTTCTTATGAAGATTATGTAAAAAGAGCCAAGGAACTAGGACACAAGGTTATTTCAAGTGTTGAGCATGGGTTTCAATCTAATTATTATGAACCCTATGAATTGGTGCAAAAAAATAATCAAAAAGTAAAAGAGAAGTTTGAAAACGGAGAGATAACAGAACAAGAATACAAAGACAGTTTATTAAAATTTGTTTTTGGTGCTGAAGCATATTGGGTAAAGGATAGAAAAAAAGAATATCCCATAAAAGATAAGGAAACGGGAGAAATCAAGCAAGATAAAAGCGGTAATATTCTTACAAAAAAAGACAGAAGTAATTGTCATATAGTTTTGTTAGCAAAGAATGAAGAAGGTAGAAGAGATATAAACGAAGCTCTTTCCGATGCTAATATAGATGGATATTACGGACAACCAAGACTTGATTTAGAGTTGTTGCTAAGAATTAAACCAGAGAATGTGTTTGTTACAACTGCCTGTATTGCCTATTGGAAATATGATGACATAGAAGAAATTACAAAATGCCTGCATAGTCACTTTAAAGATAATTTCTATTTAGAAGTACAATATCACAATACAGATGCACAAAAACAACTAAATAAAAGAATACTTGAATTGAGTAAAAAGTATGGGATAGACATTATCTTTGGCTATGATAGTCATTACATAGAAGAAAAGGATAACACGGAAAGAGATAATTACATATCAACAAGAAGAAAAAATTACAATATTGCCGAGGATGACGAAATAGGGTGGTATATGGATTATCCTTCAGAAGATATTGTAAGACAAAGATTGTTAAAACAAGGTGTTCTTAACGAAGAAGAAATTAACAGATGTATCGAAAACACAGATGTTATCTTGTCATTTGACGATTTGTATTTTGATAAAGAAATAAAACTCCCCCCTTGCGATTTGAATATGACACAAGATGAAAAAGACAATTGGTTAAAAGAAATTGTTTATGAAGAATGGGATAAAATTAAACCTACTGTCCCCCTCACAAGAATTAAGGAATATGAGGAAGGTATTGAGTATGAATTAAATGCAATCATTGACACTCATATGTCTGATTATTTTTTAATTGACTACAAACTTGTAAAAAGGGGGCTTGAAAAAGGCGGCATAATTACAAAAACAGGTCGAGGCAGCGGTGTTTCTTACTACTCAAATTCTTTGCTTGGATTTAGTAATATAGACAGATTTATTTCTCCTGTAAAACTATACCCCGATAGGTTTATGTCAAAAACAAGAATTTTAGAGACGAGAAGTTTGCCAGACCTTGACCTCAATCTTGGCAATCCTGAAGTATTTGCCGAGGCTCAAGATGAAATAATGACAGAGATATGTGGTAGTGGCGGACATGCATACCCTATGATTTCTTATAAGCCTTTGCAAAAATCTTCAGCTTTTAAACTGTATGCAAAGTCACAAGGTCTTGATTTTGATATTGCAAACGAGATAACGGCACAGATTGCACAATACGAAAAAGCACTAAAACACGCTGATTCGCCTGAAGAAAAAGAACAAATTAACCTTTATGATTTTGTTGATAAAGAATATCATCCGCTTTTAGATGAAAGCAAAAAATACCAAGGAATTATCAATGCAAAATCTCAAGCTCCTTGTGGCTATTTGATTTATGCAGGAGATATAAAAAGAGAGATTGGTCTTATAAGATGTGTTTCTGGCAATGACGATGGTACAGATGAAGAAAAAAGTGTTATCACAACTGTTATTGATGGGATGGTAGCAGAAAACTATAAGTTTGTTAAAAATGATTTGTTGAAAGTTGATATATGGCTTACTATCAATAAGATTTTTGAGAAGATTGGAATTCCTACATATACAGTTCCAGAGATAACTAAGATAGTTGAAAATGATGATAAAACTTGGAAGATATATGCTGACGGATACACTATGGGAATAAATCAGTGTGAGTCTGAATTTGGCAGAAGTTGTTGTATGAGGTATGCTCCAAGGAGTATGCAAGAGTTAACGGCACTTGTCGCAGCACTTCGCCCCGGATTTAAAACCCAGCTTGATAATTTCTTGGATAGAAAGCCATATTCAACAGGAATAAAAGAGCTTGACGAAATTCTTAAAGATAGTTTCCATTACATAATGTACCAAGAAAATGTTATGACATATCTTGGATGGCTTGGTATAGAGCAGACAGAAACCTATGCAATTATTAAAAAAATCAGTAAAAAGAAATTTAAAGAAAAAGAACTAAAAGAGTTAAAAGAGAAACTTTTAGCAGGTTGGATTAAAAACACTGGTGAAGAATGTGGATTTGAAAAGACTTGGGATATTGTTGAAGCGTTTTCAAAATATGCTTTTAATGCTTCACACGCTTACTCTTATGCTTATGATAGTGTTTATGGGGCATATTTAAAAGCACATTATCCTTATGAGTTTTATTCTGTTATGATGCAACACCTTTCGGAAAAAGGAGAAAAAGACAAAGTAACTGCCTATAAACAAGAAATGCAAAGGGCTTTTGGTATTAAAAATGGAAGTTACAAGTTTGGAAAGGACAATAGACAATTTTCGATAGACAAAGAAAATCATTGTATCAATCCATCCTTGCTGTCAATTAAGTCTTTTTCACAGAAAATTGCGGATATATTGTATGAGATAAAAGACATAAAATGCTCAACTTTCATTGAATTACTTGAAGTATTGAGAGAAAACGGAATTGCTGAAGCAAGGATAGTTGATTTGATTGATATTAACTATTTTAGTGATTTTGGTGGAATGGAATATTTAAAGAAAGTTCTTGAACTTTTTTTGATGTTTTACAAAAACAAAAAGTATTTGGTTCAGTATAAAAAAGAAAATGCTCTTAAAAACAATATAGATTTTGACATTATACGAAATCATTGCAAGTCTGAAACACAATTAACCTTTATGGGAATTGATGCAAGAGGTATTTTAAATGAACTCATAAAAGGAATTGAGAACAAAGAAGATTCTTGGAAAGACATAATTCAAAAAGGATTTGCTATTATGGATTATGTTGACATCATTGATAAAAAATTTTCAGGTTATTGTGTTGCAACAGATATAAATGTCGAATATTCACCAAAGATTAAACTTTATGCTCTTGCAAATGGTAATACAATTCCTGTAAAAATTACCAAGAAAATATATGCAGAAAATCCAATTAAGCGTGGCGATATTATAAAAGTTGAGTCACAGTACAAGAAACATAAGAAGAAAAAAGTAAATGGTAAATGGGTAGATAGTACAGAAAAAGAATGGTGGGTTGAAAAATACAAAATTATTTAAAAGGATGTGAAATAAATAAGTATGGATTATAAAGAAGCAACGGGTGAATATATTACACCATCTTACAAAACGATTGATGTAATTCAAAAAAGGGATCTAATGGAGTTATTACAGTCGTCAATCCTTAATGGGTTTAATGAGGAAGATTATATTGATGTAATTAAGGTGTTTCAACGAGTTATTCATAGACTTGAAAACGAGTAAAAAAATAAAACAAAGAAAGGAATAGAGTATTGTGACAAACAAGCAAGAAAAAGAAATAACTAAAGCAATTAAAGCAAGATTGGAGGAAGTTAAAATTCAAGGGATTAAAGTAGGGGCCAAAGGTATTCTTGGAGCTATTTTAAAAATGTGTAATGAAGGTAAAAGTGTTAATGACATAAAAGAGTTTTGTCAGAATTCTTTATATAAACAAAAGAATGGAGAATGAAAAGAATGGAGTGTGATAAATACAAAATTGTCTAAAATGATGGAGAATAAATAAGTATGGACTATAAAGAAGCAAAAGAAAAGATGTTGAATTTCTCAAATGAGCAGATGTAACAGAAAGGAGTTGATTTGATGGTTGAATTTGTGTCATATGACGGTAGATATCCAAATCTTTGCAGGGGCAAACTCATACTAAAAATAGATGGGAAAACAGTTCCAATGCCTAAATATTGTATGAACTCTGGTGGCACTACTTATTTTGACTCAAAAGGTGGCGAACATATTAGTAAGGGATTGTGGAGCATCGATGTTCCACAACAATTTTTAAAGTACAAAGACGAGATAGAAGAATGTGTAAATAACAATGTTTCGCTCGGATGTTGTGGAGGATGCATATAAAAGAGAAGTTTTATGCGATGAAAGTAGGTGGTGTCCAATAGGAAATTTCATAGATTTAACTGGACAAAAATTTGGTATGCTAACAGTTGTTGAAAGAGCCGAAAATAAAATTACACCCAAAGGACATTCATACATAATGTGGAAATGCGTTTGTGATTGTGGTGAAACAACAGTGGTTTCGGGAGCAAGTTTAAGAAGTGGTAACACTAAATCTTGTGGCTGTTATGCTGGTGGCAAATTTAAAAATATGACTGGTAAAAAGGTTGGAAGATTAACCGTGCTTAAGCAAGACGGATTTTCAAAACATGGTTATGCTATGTGGATTTGTCAGTGTGAGTGTGGTAATACTGTTAGAGTGTTTGGGCATTGTTTAAGAAATGGAAATACACAGTCTTGCGGATGTCTTAAAAATGAATCAGCAGCCAAAGTTGGAAAACTTAATGCTAAAACAAATAAATACGACTTAACAGGAGAATATGGCATTGGTTATACAAACAATAATGTTGAATTTTATTTTGATTTAGAAGATTATGACAAAATAAAAAATATAAGTTGGAGTATTGACGCATACGGCTATGTAGTAGGACATTCAGAAATCCATAATAATAAAAAAATTCGTCTTCATAGATTGGTTATGAGAGCAACAGAATTAGATGAAAAAGAGTTTATTGTAGACCATATCAACCATATTACAACAGACGACAGAAAAATTAATTTAAGAATCGTCACACAACAGCAAAATATGATGAATACAAAAATAACAAACCCGAATGGTATAAATGGTGTGTATGCATATAAAGACAAGTGGTGTGCGAGTATTGGTTATAAAAATCAAACAGTTTATTTAGGAGTTTATAACACAAAGGAAGATGCTATTAAGGCAAGAAATGATGCGGAATCTATGTACTATGGCGAATATTCTTATAGAAAAAGTATGGAGGTAGCAAATGCATATTAAAACCATTTATTTGTGTGGCTCAATAACGGGGCTTTCACTGAAAGAAGCACGGGAGTGGCGAATACGAATAAAAAATAAGATTCAAAACTCTGCTAAGGACATTGGCATCCCTATTAAGGTGTTTGACCCCTGTACATATTATAATTACGAAACTACAGATTATGACAGTGAGCATGAAGTACGACAGTTTGAATTACATATGTTGAAGAAATCTGATTTGGTAATTGTAAATCTTGCAAACTTTAGTAAATCAATAGGTAGTAGCCAAGAACTTGCCATAGCAGACGAGTATCGTATTCCGGTGATTGCTTTAAACGAGGACAAGCAAGAACTACATCCTTGGATTGAGGATTGTATTTGGAAGAGTTTTGATGATGAAAATAAGATGATAGAGTATATAACTTACTACTATCTACAATAAATCTAATATTCAATGATATATTATCACGGAACATCAACAATTTTTAATATACATAGGGTGATATTACCACCAAATATAACAGGTAATTTAAGAGAAGATTGGAGAAAAGCAAATCTCAATCAAGTTTATGTTACAGACTCACTATTATCTGCACAAAAATTTGCTTATAAATGTGCAGATAAATATGGTGGTAGCCCTATTGTATATAAAGTAAAACCAATAGGCAATTTATGGAGAAGAAAGGATACAGAGTACCTTGCTGATAAAGCATTGATATTGAGTGTATATAAGGAGGAACAACCATAGGTAAAATTACAATTTTAGAAGAAACAACGCGCAAGCCAATATCTTTAATTGGCAGGAGAAGTGCTATTTGTTACGGTAGCGACATAACGGACGACAAGAAAAATTATAGACGTGGCATGGATTGTATAAAATCGGGACACGGGCGCAGTTTTGAATATGTTAATGTCGAAATGATTATTGACAGCTATAGCTCACGCGTCATCCGTGAATATTACACCCATATTGCTGGCGCACCAACAAGATTGCAGTCATCAACACGATACATAGATTATGCAAATAAAGGTTTTGGTTTTGCAGTACCGCCCAAAATTAAAGCAAACAGAGAGGCATTATCCTTGTATTGCGGAGTTATGAACTATATAAATGAACAGTGTGCAATTTTAGAAAACGACTATAATATACCTAAAGAAGATGTTGCAAACTTACTTCCGCTTGGTATGACTACAAAAATTGTGGACAAGCGTAATCTTCGCAGTTTAGTTGAAATGAGCCACGTCCGTAAATGCAGCCGTGCTTATTGGGAATTTCAAGAACTATTTTACGACATTGAAAATGAGTTGTCAAAAATATCCGATGAATGGAAATGGATTGTGGATAATTTATTTGTTCCAAAATGTGAGTTTTATGGTAAATGTACAGAAAATAATAGTTGTGGAAGGAAAGTGAGAGATTGAAAAAATTTAAAATTCAATTTAAAAATATGGTTTGCGCCGAATGTTTCAATCAATTGTATGTAGATGAAATCTATCGTGGATTAAGAGAACAGTATGAACCTAATACGGGAGCAAAAGGATATACCAGTATATTATTATCAAAATGCAAATGTGGAGCAAAATATAAGATTGTTTTTGATTGCCATGAGTATAAAGACTTCATTACGGCGTGCGTGAATCACATAGTAAAAACGAAATCTGGAGAAAACTTTTGGACGAGGTAGCTTATTGAATAACTATAAAAGAGAATTAAGGAGAAAAGAGTGCTCAAGACATGATACAGTAATTCAGTGCTTTTATACATATAACAAGGAAACAATTACTACGGGTATTTGGATATTAACGCAAGAACAAATAAAAGAGTATTTAAATCTAAATTTTGAAGACAAATTACATTATTTTGATAACTTAGAAAATTTATATACAGGAGGATAAAAATACGAAAAGAATTTTTATTTTAAACGGGGCTGCAACAAGTGGTAAGGATAAATTTGTTGAGTTTGTTAAAGAATTTATTCCATCAATGCATTATTCTTATGTTTCAAATAGTAAAGAAGCTGCTATGGAATATTTTGGCTGGGGTGGAGGGAAAACGGAAAGAGACAGAAAGTTTTTAGCAGATTTAAACACACTGTCTTCTGAATATAACGACCAGCCATTTAAAGATGTAAAAAGTTTAGTAGATGATTTTTTGGATAATGAGCAAATTAGTATGTTTGATGATGAGTATAAGTTTTTATTTATAGATGCTCGTGAAATTTCAGCAATTGACAGAATGAAACAAGCGTTTAATGCAAAAACAGTTTTTGTTATAAGGAATGGAGTAGAAGCTATTAGGTCAAACCATGCAGATGCACAGACTGCAAAAAATTATGATTATGATTATATAGTTGAAAATAATGGTAGTTTTGATGATTTGAGAAACAGGGCAAGAGAATTTGTAGAATATGTTATTCGGTCATCGTGATACATATAAAGGTAAAAATAGAGGAGGATTGGTAGATGATTATATTATATAGTAACAACTGCCCAAAATGCAAAGTTTTAAAAAAGAAATTAGATGATGCTAATGTTAAATATACTGTTGTTGACGACACAGAAATTATGATTTCAAAAGGCATTGATTTACTTCCTGTGCTTGAAATTGATAATGTTATGATGGATTTTGCGACTGCGGTAGAATGGGCAAATAACAGACAGGAGTTAACAAATGGAGATAAATATTAAATTAAACAGAAATTTTACAACGGCGTATAATAGACTACTCAATGAATATGGAACTGAAATGGCAACAATTAATGGTTTTTCAGACGAACAACTAAGCTATACTGATTTTATTGATAATTTTGTTGAAACAGATACGGTTGCCGACTCTTCTATTGATGGTAATGCAAACGTTGGGCAAAAAGATATAGTAACGCTTATTAATGAAATGCCAAAACCCCACCAAAAATTGTTAGCGTTTAATAAGATTTATCATGAACTGAATGAGAAATATGGCTTCACGACTGCAAATGATTGGCTGAAAGCGGAGTGGGATGGGCATTTGTATATGCACGATGCCAACACTACAAGTTTTGTACATTATTGTTTTGCTTATGATTTAAAAGACCTTGCAGAGAAAGGTTTATATTTTATTGATAATTTCAATGCGGAACCGCCGCAACATCTTGAGACATTCGTAGATTTTGTTAAAGAGTTTGTAAGCTGGGCTTGTAATCGTAGTTCAGGGGCGGTAGGACTTCCCAACCTGATTCCATATATGTATTATTTTTGGAAAAAAGATTGCGATGATAATATTTATACAGATAATATAAAACATGCAAAACAGCAAATCCAGAGATTAATTTATGCTCTTAATCAGCCATTTCTGCGTAGTGGTATTCAATCAGCTTTTACCAATACAAGTGTATTTGACCATGCTTATTTAGAAGCCTTGTTTGGCGGGGCAGAGTTCCCTAATGGAACATTTATGATTGATGAAATAGAAGGTATAATGGATTTCCAAAAAGTTTACTTAGAAGAAATGAGTCGTATTCGTTCAAAAAATATGATGACTTTCCCTGTTAGCTCAATTTCTCTTCTTAAGCAGAATGGCAAATTTGTAGATGAAGAATTTGCTCGTTGGGCTTGTAAACACAATATGAAATGGAATGATTCAAACTTGTTTATTGATAGCTCTGTGACTTCGCTTTCAAATTGTTGCAGATTAAAGAGTAACATTGAAGATCTCGGATATTTTAACAGTATTGGTGGGACGGCGTTAAAGGTTGGTTCTGTGAAAGTAAATACAATCAATCTTGCAAGAATTGCTCTTGAAAATAAAACAGAAGAAAAATACTTATCTGCTTTGAAAGAGATGGTAATTTTAGATTTAGAGGCTCTTGACATTGTTAGAAATATCATTAAACGAAATGTTGAAAAGGGATTACTTAAAAACTTTACTCTTGGATTAGTAGATTTTGAACATCTTTATAATACAATTGGATTTATTGGTATTTATGAAACAATGAAGACATTCGGCTATACAAGGATTGACGAGTTCGGTAACACATTTTACACAAAGGACGCAGAAGAATTCGGCCGCAAAATTTTTGAGGTAATTCATACTACTAAATCAGAATTTATTGCTGATAAAGATTATCAAGTAAACTGTGAGCAAATACCGGGGGAAAGTGCGGCGGCTAAATTAATGAAGAAGGATAAATTTTTCTACCCAAGAAAAACTGTAGTAGATTTACCTTTGTATGGCAATCAATTTATGCCATTAGGAATTAAGACAACATTACAAGAACGAGTAAGAGTTGCAGCTTTGTTTGATGGTTTTTGCAATGGTGGAAGTATTCTACATGCCAATATAGAAGCTCCATTTACCACATTTGAACAAGCATGGGATATGATGAATTACATTAGTGACCAAGGTGTTACATACTTTGCATTTAACACTAAAATTCAGGCTTGTAGAAACAATCACGCATTCTTTGGGAAAACTTGTCCTGAATGTGGTAAACCAGTTCATACTGAATATTCGAGAATTGTGGGCTTTTATGTTCCTGTGATAACTTATTCAAAAGAACGAAAGTCGGAATATAAAATGAGAGAATGGGAAGATGTAAATGCGAATTAAAGGACTTATAGAAGAAGACTTTATTCAATATAAAAAGCCTTCAATGTTTATCATTTTTCCCACATGTACTTTTAAATGTGAAAAAGAATGTGGAAGAAAAGTTTGTCAAAATGCTACACTTGCTACCTCTCCAGATATTGAGGTTGGGGTTAAAACAATTATAAATCGTTATGTGAATAACCCTATAACCTCTGCAATAGTCTGTGGCGGACTTGAACCTTTTGATGCATGGGATAACTTATTACAATTAGTGTCATATTTAAGGACTCATTGGAACGATGATGTTGTTATTTATACGGGCTATAAAGAAAAAGAAATACAAGATAAGATTGATATATTAAAGCAATTTCCAAATATAATCATAAAATTTGGGCGTTTTATTCCTAATCAAAAATCGCATTATGACGATGTGTTGGGCGTGCAATTAGCAAGTCCAAATCAATATGCAAGGAGAATTAGCTAATGATGAAAATAACAACAAATCCAGATAAAGAATATGTAACAAATATAAGAGAGAAATTAAAAGAAAATTCAGGACACTGCCCCTGTAGAATTGTTAAATCCCCAGATACAAAATGTATTTGTAAAGAGTTTCGTGACCAAATGGAGAGAGGAGAAGAGGGATATTGTCATTGTGAATTATATAAAATAGAAAAGGATTGAGATTATGAAATTTGAAGTAATCAATGATAGAGGCAGAACTATAATGAGCACTACGTATATTTCTTGCATCCCAAACGACAGAGAGATTGCGTCAATGATAAAAGCGGGATATAAGTTCAAAATTGACGGAAAATCAACAAGCAAGAATAAAATAAAAGACTTAATAGACAAAAGGTCTGATTTAAAATAGATTAATTATGATTAATTGATATAAACTATAATGTTTATATAGCATTAAGAGAGGGCAAAAACGAAGCTGTGTAAGTTAATGTTACACAGCTAGGAAAACGATTTATCGTTTGTTATGTAAATTTAACTCAGCGTTAACTGAATTTACACCAACCTTTAACGTCGCATCATGATAACGCGAAATGGTGCTGAGAACCATCTTTACACATTTGATAACGAGTATTGCTATAACAATAATCGTCAAGCAAACTACAAGGATTGCAAACAAACTGTAAAGACCGTTGCACTGCACAGCAGCACTAATAATACCTTTCAAATAATGTCCTCTCTTTCTGCTACAACTTATAGTGGATTACCACCATCAAACTAAATAGAAGCAGCACAATTATTGTATATAAAATTAAAGCGAGTGTCAATATACATTACAATTTAATAATAAGTAGGAGGTAGTTAATGAACAAATTTGAGAAAGTAAGTTTTAAGAGATACAATTTAGATACCGTACATAGCAGAGAAGAATATGACCGAATAAAATTACCAGAGAGGAGCACACGGTGCTCTGCCGGTTATGATTTTTATTTGCCACATGATATTGTTATTCCATATGGAAGAAGCACGACAATAGCAACTGGAATAAGAGTAATATTAGATGACGATAAATTTTTAATGTTATGCCCAAGAAGCGGTTTGGGCTTTAAATATGGAATATCTCTCGCAAATACTTGTGGGATTGTGGATGCGGACTATTTTTTATCCGACAACGAAGGCCATATTTTCGTTAAACTCGTTAATAATTCACCTTTAGCAAATGGTGAAGATATTAAATTAAAAGAAGGCTCTGCATTTTGTCAAGGAATCATTTGCAGGTATTATGAAACAGATCAAGATGAAACCGATGCAATAAGGAATGGTGGATTTGGAAGCACAGATAAAAAATAAAAAGCAGCTAAGATTAACAAATTTTTGTAAAGAATTTGATGTCCCAAGAACAACGGCGTTAAAATGGGTTCACTCAAATGACTTCCCGGCGTACAATCTTTGCGGGCACTGGTATGTTGATTTAGAGCAATATTATAAATGGAGAAATAAACAACACCTCAAATCTTATAAATATGCTTGACGTTATCCGAGCACATATGATATTATGTAAATGGTATTGTATGTGCTCTATTTGTTAGAATGGAGTGTGTACAAATGAAAAAAAGAGCAGACGGTAGGTATTGCAAACAAGTATTGATAGGATACCAACCAGATGGAAGAAAAAAATATAAAAACATTTATGGTTTAACAATAAAGGAGGTAGAAAAAAAAGAGCGAGAACTAAGGTGTAAAATCGAGCAGGGTAGATATATTGAAAATCAAAATATAACTATCGCTGAATGGGCAAAAGAATGGCTAAATACTTACAAAACAGATGTTGAATATAATACGTTTCAAAGATATAAAGCAGTTATTAAAAATCAAATCAATCCATTGCTTGGAGAATATAATTTATCCAGTTTACGTCTAAATATAATTCAAAGATTAATAAATCAATTGTCAGAGAAATATTCATCATCAACATTACACAAGTTTAAGATAACTCTTAATCAACTGTATAAATGTGCAATTAAACTTCAAATGGTATATGTTAATCCATGCGATGGTTTAGTTATTCCCAAAAAAGAAAACCGGATAAGAGATGCAATACCAAGCGAGTTGATTCCTGTGATTAATCAATTTTGTGTAAATTACAAACACGGAGACTTGATAATGACACTATTATACACAGGGCTAAGAAGAGGGGAACTCATTCCTTTAACATGGAATGATATTGATTTTGAAAATAATTGCATACATGTTAATAAGGCGGTAGAGTATATCGGCAATCAACCAAATATAAAAACTCCAAAAACAAAAAATAGTATAAGAGCTGTTCCTATTTTGGATATATTAAAACCATATTTAATAAAACCGCCGAATACAAAAGTAAACGATTTGGTTTTTAAAAATAGTCTTGGGAACATACATTCATTAGTAAGTATTAGAAGATTATATGCTGATTTTGTAAAGTCGTTTCAAAAGTATCTCAGTGATAACGAAATAAATTTTACAGTAGATTTTACAATGCATCAATTTCGTCATACATATGCCACAATTTTATATAAGGCAGGTGTAGATATTAAAACGGCACAGAGTTATTTGGGGCACAGTTCTATTGACGTAACAATGGATATTTATACACACTTAGACCAAAAACATAAAGCACTCAATGCTGATAAACTAAATCAATTTTTATCACCTACAAACATAAAGTTACAGGCATAATTAAAAATAAAAATCAGTCAAAAATCAGTCAAAAGTAAAATTTAAACCATTACTGATAGAGAGTATTACAAAATAAAAAGCCCCAAAATACGCAAAATAACGCATTTCGAGGCCTTAAAGCTTGGTGCGCCTGATAGGATTTGAACCTACGGCACCCGGCGTCGGAGGCCGGTGCTCTATCCACTGAGCTACAGACGCATGAAAAGGTTTGTTTTTCAAACCTTTTCTATTTAATTTTCGTTTATCTTTGTAATTTTGTAGGATAATGTCATTAAACTGTCGCTTAAATGCACATTCTCTATAGCAACGTCGTCTGGAACCGCAATTTCTGTATATGAAAAATTCCAAAGTCCCTTAATGCCGGCAGAAATCAAACGTTTTGCAATGTCCCTTACTTCACTCCGCGGCAGCGACAGGGCAGCAATGTCAACGGTATTTTGCTTACAAAAATCTTCCAATTTCGAAATATCGCTGACAACAATACCTTTAATTGTGGTTCCAATTTTTTTTGCATCATTGTCAAAAATGCCGATTACTTTAAACCCGCGCTTCTCAAGATTTGCATAATTTACCAGCGCATGTCCCATATTTCCTGCGCCAATAATAATCAAAGAATATCCATGATTTAGTCCTAAAATTTCTCCGATTTCAGCATATAGGTTTGGAACATTATAGCCGTAACCCTGTTGTCCGAAGCCGCCAAAACAGTTAAAATCCTGCCTGATTTGAGAGGCCGTAACGCCCATTTTTTCGCTGAGCGCCGCAGAGGATATCCGGTTCACACCTTGTTTCATCAATTCGCCTAAATATCGGTAATATCTAGGTAGGCGCTTAATGACAACCATAGGCACTTCATTCTGTTCACTTTTCACTTTTCCACCTACATTTCACAAAACCTACAAGATAATATTATAAGGTAATTCTTCACATTTGTCAATAAAAAATTTTAAACCACATCGACCTCAGTAATTTCTTCCACATTTAAATCGTCATCATCCGGGTCGTTGTTTGTAAATTTATAGCCGCAGCCAGAGCAGAACTGCGCGTCGGCCGGGTTGCTTTTCGTGCAGTTAGGACAAATTTTTTCATTTTTTAATGTTGAGCTAACCTCAGAAAGCTCGTCAAGACGATCATAAAGCTCGTTAATTTTTGCAATTGTTTCTTCAATTTTTTTTGTATCCGGTTCAGCTCCGTCTTTTTGAGAAAGGTAAACCAGTTCGCCTAAAACCTTGAAGTTTGTTCCAATTTCCGATTTCGTGTTTACCATGCTGAGCTTCACTTTCGACATTTCTACAAGCTCGCTGGACTTTTTCGCCACTTTATCGGCTGTATTTTTGATTTCTGAGAAAAAATTATCCATTTAAAAAACCTCCTTTAAAGATATGTTTTATTCTTTTAGCGTTTATAATATTATATCATAAATAAAAGCAATGTGAAACATAATTTCAAAAATTTAATATTTTTTTAAATAAATCTGTTAATTTTATTGTAAAATAAGGATAATTATGTTAAAATTGAGTTAGTTTGTTTTGGATGGTGAGAAAATGAAAAAGTTGAAAGCAATCCTGATTGGAGCCGGGCTGCGCGGAATTACATACACAGACTTTATTGCGGAAAACCGAGATAAATTTGAACTTGTAGCCGTGGCAGAGCCGGCAGACAGCAGAAGAAATTATATTAAGAAAAAACACGCGCTTTCAAACGGGCTTTGTTTTACAGACTATAAACCACTTTTAGAAAAGGGTAAAATTGCGGATGTTGCGATTATTGCCACCATGGACAGGGACCATTTTGAACCTGTCATGGAAGCAATTCGTTTGGGCTACGATATTTTGCTGGAAAAACCCATTGCTCCCACGCCAAGGGAGTGCGAGGCCATAACCAGCCTTGCAGAAAAAATGGGTTCGCGCATTTTGGTCTGCCACGTTCTGCGGTTTACACCTTTTTTTGTTGCCTTGAAAGAGATTATCGACAGCGGCAAAATTGGGGAGATTGTTTCCATTTCCCAAATTGAGTGTGTGGGCAATGAACATCAGAGCCACAGCTTTGTCCGCGGCAACTGGGGAAACGAGGCAAAAAGCTCGTTTATGCTGCTGCAAAAATCCTGTCACGACATGGATATTCTGCAGTGGCTGATTGGAACAGAATGCAGACAGGTGCAGTCTTTTGGCAGCTTAACTTATTTCACCGAAAAAAATGCCCCCAACGGTGCGCCAGATTATTGCATTGAGGGCTGCCCTGTGGGAGAAACCTGTCCCTATAACGCTGTGAAGCTTTACTTAAAAAGCGACAGCGACTGGTTCCGTTCTGCCAGCACAAAAATGGTGAACCCGAATGACGATGACGTGAAAAAAGCAATCTCTTCCACACAATATGGCAAATGTGTGTTTCGGTGCGATAACAATGTAGTAGACCACCAGGTGGTAAACCTGCTGTTTGACGGAGGCGTTACCGTTTCGTTTACCATGTGCGCCTTTAACAAGGGAGGCCGAACAATTCACATTATGGGAACAAAAGGTGAAATTGAAGCGCGCTTAGAAGACAACAAGCCCATTCAGATTTATACGTTTGCGGACAAGGCCGTTTCCGAATATGATTATGCCGCAATGGGCGGAGAGGGGCAGGCCGGAGGGCACAGCGGCGGTGACGAGGGAATTATGGAAGCATTTTATAACTACATTGCCAATGGGGAAGCCGGCAAAAATATTTGCACGGTGGAACGCTCCTTAAAAAACCACTACATTGCCTTTGCCGCAGAACATTCAAGGCGTTCGGGCGCGGTGATAAACGTAGAGGACTATATGAATTCTATAAAAAATGAAGAGGATTATTCAATATGATTGAACGTTATTTATCAGATATTTGCGGTGCCTTCGGAATTAAATCGGAGGGCATATCCTTTGGCGGAGGCCACATTAATGACACCTACAGCGCAGAAAAAGACGGCTATCCCTGTGTATTGCAGCGGATTAACACAGAGGTTTTTAAGAATCCAGATGAGGTTATGAGCAACATTTTTCGCGTGACCTCTCATCTTCGCTTAAAACTTAAGACGTCAAACGGCGACGCAGACAGGGGAACGCTTCATTTCTTGAAAACAGCAGACGGCGCTCCTTATTTTAAAGACGGCGACGGCGACTGTTTTCGGGTTTATCGTTTTATTGAAAACAGCATTACGGTTGAAACCGTTTCAAAACCGGCGCAATTTTATGAGGCGGCAAAAACCTTTGGCCGGTTCCAGAACATGCTGGCGGACTTTCCTGCGGAACAGCTTTATGAAACAATTCAACAGTTTCACGACACACCAAACCGTGTGAAACAATTAAACGATGCAATTAACAGCGATTGCTGCGGCAGGGTGAAGGAGTGTTCACCTGAATTAGAATATGCCATGAAGCAGGTGCCTGAGGCGGGCATCGTTTGCGGCGCAATTGCAGAAAGCGCCGTTCCATGCCGCGTAACACATAACGACACCAAGCTGAACAATGTTTTGTTTGATGAGAAAACCGGTGAGGGGATTTGCGTAATTGATTTAGATACGGTAATGCCCGGATCCCTTTTATATGACTTTGGCGACGCCCTCAGGTTCGGCGCCAACACCGCCGCAGAGGACGAAACAGACCTTGACAAGGTGGTTTTTGATTTAAACCTGTTTGAGGCCTTTACCAAAGGGTTTGCTTCGGAACTGAAAAACACCATAACACCGGCGGAAAAAGAGCTTTTGGCGTTTTCGGCAAAGCTTATGACATACGAGTGCGGAATCCGCTTTTTGGCAGACTTTTTAAACGGGGATACATATTTTAAAACAAAATACAGAAACCATAATTTAGACAGAGCGAGAAACCAGTTTCAGCTCTGCCGCCAAATTGATTTGAAGCGGAACGAAATGAATAAAATTGTAAACGAAAGCTTTTAACGAAAGAGCTTAGATGGGAGTCTTTAAAATGAATATTGAAAATTTAACCCTGCTCACTGACTTTTATGAACTGACCATGGCCAACGGATATTTTGAGCATGGATTAAAGGACGAAATTGCCTATTTCGACATGTTTTTTCGAAAAGTGCCGGACGACGGCGGTTTTGCAATTATGGCAGGTTTAAAACAGCTGATTGACTATATTGAACAGTTAGAGTTCAGCGAGGAAGATATTGCATTTTTAAGGAGCAAAAACATTTTCAGTGAAGCATTTTTAACCTATTTAAAAGAGTTTCAATTTGAATGCGACGTTTGGGGGATTCCCGAGGGAACGCCGATTTTTCCCCACGAGCCGATCATAACCGTCCGCGGGCCGGTGATTCAGGCGCAGTTTATCGAAACCATGGTTCTGCTTTCCATTAACCACCAGTCGCTGATTGCAACAAAGGCAAACCGCATTGTCCGCGCCGCAGAGGGCAGAGCAGTGATGGAGTTTGGCTCCCGCCGGGCCCAGGGCTATGACGGCGCGATTTACGGCGCGCGGGCGGCGTATATTGCCGGCTGCTGCGGAACGGCCTGCACCATTTCTGAGCGCATGGACGGAATCCCGGCTTTGGGCACCATGGCCCACAGCTGGGTTCAGCTGTTCGACTCGGAATATGAGGCATTTGCGGCTTATGCAAAAACTTATCCCGATGCCTGCGTGCTTTTGGTGGATACGTATAACGTGTTAAAATCCGGAATACCCAACGCAATTAAAGTGTTTCACGACGTGCTGCTTCCGATGGGATTTCGCCCAAAAGGTATCCGCATTGATTCAGGCGACATTGCCTACCTTTCAAAACGCGCACGGAAAATGCTGGACGACGCCGGATTTTCCGACTGTACCATCACTGCTTCAAACTCCTTAGACGAATATATTATCCGCGACACGCTGCAGCAGGGTGCAAAAATCGATTCCTTCGGCGTGGGCGAGCGACTTATCACGTCTAAATCCGAACCGGTGTTCGGAGGTGTTTACAAACTGGCGGCCGTTGAAAAGAACGGAAAAATTATTCCGAAAATTAAAATCAGCGAAAACACAGAAAAAATTACAAACCCGGGATTTAAGCAGGTTTACCGGCTGTTTTCAAAGGAGAGCGGGGAAGCCATTGCCGATGTTATTACGCTGTTCGGCGAGGTAATTGACGACACGAAGCCCTATGAAATTTTTGACCCGGAACATACCTGGAAGCGGAAAACACTGACAAATTTTAAAGCAGAAAAAATAACGACGCAGCTCTTTTCCGGCGGCAAACGGGTGTATGACAGTCCGAATGTTCACGAAATTAAAAAGCACTGCGCCTTTGAAATTGACAGACTGTGGGACGAAGTGAAACGGTTTGAGTTCCCCCACAAATATTATGTAGATTTGTCGCCTGAACTTTGGGAAATTAAAAATAACTTGTTAAAAAAATATTCTGACGAATAATCGTCGTCAGATTTTAAAGGGAGAACATTATGCTTGCACTCATCACCGGCGCCAGCTCAGGCATTGGCAGGGATATTGCCCGCGTGCTCAGCAAAAAGGGTTACGACTTAATTTTGGTTGCCCGCAGGGAGAACCGCCTGGCAGAACTGAAAAATGAGCTGGAAACAAACGCGGAAATTTTTACGGCTGATTTAACAGAAGAAGCGGAATGTCTAAAGCTTTGCAGCTATGCAGAAAAGCTTGACATAGACCTTTTGGTGAATAACGCCGGAGCCGGGCTGTTTGGCGAATTTACGCAAACCGATTCAGAACGTGAAATTCAAATGATTCACCTGAACATTCGTGCAATGCACATTTTAACCAAGTTTTTTGTGACAAAATTTACGGAAAAAGATAGGGGCGTTGTGTTAAACGTCGCTTCGTCTGCGGCATTTCTTCCGGGGCCGTTTATGGCGGCATATTATGCCTCGAAAGCATATGTGCTTCGGCTTTCCCAGGCAATTAACGAAGAACTTTCGCAAAAAAACAGCCAGGTGTATATTTCTGTGCTGTGTCCCGGCCCGGTGGACACAGAGTTTAACAGCGTTGCTAACGTTCGGTTCAGCTTAAAGGGCTTAAGCAGCGAATATGTTGCAAACATGGCGGTTCGCAGCATGCTGAAGGGAAAAAAGGTGATTGTTCCCGGCTTTTTCATGAAATGTTCCCATTTTTTCTCGAAGCTGTTGCCGGATAGCATTCTGGTAAAGTTTGCAAGTCATTTTCAAAAAAAGAAGACGAGGGGTTAACATGATTATAAGATCCTACAAAGCAGTTGTAAAAGATGGAAAGCAAAGAGATTTAGAACAGTTTTTGGCGGAAAGAAAAGCACTGGTTGAGCGCGATTTTTATAACACGGAGAAAATTATGAACGCAAACGTGTTTTCCTTTCACAGCGAACTGTATTGCTACATAGAATCTATCGGTGAGGAGATTTTGCCGAACCAGCTTTTTTGCGGAATGGAGGAGTTTTTGACAAAATGGCCGGACGGTGAGGACAAATATTTTCATCCTATGACAAATATTTTTCATTTTAACGAGCCGCAGAGCGTGTCCCACTGGGCACGGAAGAAAAAGCCGGACTATTGTTTCGGTATGCTTGCAAAGCTGATTCCGGATTTGGTTTCAAGATATGTTTTTTATCACTACCAGTTTCAGGAGGAGCAGCCGGGCGCCGGCGACAAATATGGAAGCATTTTTTTAAGCGGCGATACAGCGTTTTATTACGGCGAAACGCCGGAGCTGTTTGAGCCTGCCCAGCACACAGGCAGTCTTACTACACACAATACGCCTAAAGGACACGAATGGCAAAAACTGATGGGTTCCCACTTCATCTGGTGGGATGAACGCTTCCCCGCCTGCAACATTTTAGAATATGACTGGGAAAAAAACGGATATCCCACAGGGCAGCGCAACCACCAATGGCTGTATTTAAAAAACATCTTTTCAATTTGTTAGCTTAGGAGACTTAAATGAAATATTTTGAAAGTAATTGGTTCAAACTGCTTATCACAGGAATGATTCTGATTGTTGTGTATAAATCGGTGGACAATATTAATGGCATTTTTTCTTTTTTCGGAACGTTGCTGGGCATTTTAATGCCGGTGATAATTGGCTGTGTGATTGCGCTTTTTGCCTACCGTCCCGTCTGCAAATTAAAAGGGCTTTTGTGCAAGGTGAATAACCGGCTTGTTACGTCTCACTCATTGGTCATCAGTGTTTTAATTGTATATATTATTTTCTTTGCAGTTGTGGCTTTGGCGTTTAACTTCATTGTGCCGGTGCTGTATAAAAATGTGGAAGAGCTGGTGACAAAGCTGCCGGGGTATATCGACAGCTTAAACGGTCTTCTGCGCCATGTTGAGTTTATTCCCCAGGTGGATTTGAGCTTTATTGGTGAAAAACTGTTAAGCTATTTTAATTTTGAACGGCTGAATGAGTATGTTTCTGTCATTACAGGCATTGCAAACTCCTTTGTTTCGTTCTTGGTAAGTATTATTGTTTCGATCTACATTATTTTAGAAAAAGAGCATATTTTGCTTTTTTTCAGCAAGATAAAAAAGCGGTTTCAATTTGACCACAAAACCGATGTGGTGGTTCGGTATATCAAAAAGATTATTAATTTATTCTACTCCTATTTTGCAGGGCTGTTAATCGATTCTGTGTTAATCGGTTCCATTTCCACAGTTGTTTTTGCAAGCTTTAAAGTGCCATATGCTGTGTTTTTGGGTCTTGCCGTGGCAATTGGAAACATGATTCCGTTTTTCGGGCCGATTGTTGCGGCGCTTGTCACCTATCTGATTGGAATGATTGGCTTAGGGCCGGTGAACGCCCTTTGGATTTTGGTGTTCCAGTTTGTTTTGGGTCAGATTGACGGAAACATCATTCAGCCAAAAATTGTGGGTTCTCAGGTTGGCGTCAGCCCGCTTTTGGTTTTGGTTTCGGTGACGGTTTTTGGCGGATTGTTCGGCCCGCTTGGCATGATTTTGGGCGTTCCGATCTGTGCGTCGGCAAAGCTGGTGCTGGAAGATTATTTAGAGGACGGCAAAATCGACGGCGAGAAACGTGAAATAACTTGAATTTTGGATACATTTCTGATATGATATTATAAGAAGTTTTATGGATTTAAATTTTGAAAGGAGAAATTTTTCATGGCAACAAAGGTTGTAATCGGTGCGCAGTGGGGCGACGAGGGAAAAGGGAAAATTATTGATATTTTAGCACAGGAGTCTGATGTTGTGGTGCGTTCCCAGGGCGGAAACAATGCCGGTCACACAGTTGAGGCCAATGGAGTGGAATATAAGCTGCACCTTGTGCCCTCCGGCATTTTGGGTAAAAAGACCCTTTGCCTCATCGGAAACGGCGTTGTGGTAGACCCAAAGGTTTTGCTGGAGGAATTGGATATGCTTACGGGAAAAGGCGTAAGCGTGGACAATCTGCGCATTGACCTGCGAGCCCATGTCATTATGCCTTATCACATTGTGCTGGACAACCTTGCAGAGCGTGCAAGAGGAAAAGGCGACATCGGCACCACCGGCCGGGGAATAGGCCCGTGTTATATGGACAAAGCGGAACGGATTGGAATTCGGATGTGCGACCTTTTTGATGAAGAAGAATTTGTTCAAAAAGCGCGCGCAAACACCAAGATTAAAAATCAGATTATTACGAAAATATACGGCGGCGAACCGCTGGATGCAGACTGCTTTATCCCGCAGTATTTAGAATTTGCAAACAGGCTGAGAACTTATGCGGCCGACACGTCTGTGCTGTTGTACGAGGCAATTCAAGACAATAAAAAAGTGTTGTTTGAAGGCGCCCAGGGCACACTGTTAGACCTGGACTTGGGTACATATCCATATGTCACCTCGTCCCACCCGGTTTCCGGCGGCGTCTGCGTTGGGTGCGGCATTGGGCCTACGCTGATTGACGAGTGCATTGGCGTAATGAAAGCCTACACAACGAGAGTGGGGAAAGGTCCGTTTCCCACTGAGCTGTTTGACGAAACCGGGGAACAAATTCGAAACATTGGCCGCGAATTTGGCACGACGACAGGCAGGCCGCGCAGAACCGGATGGTTTGACGCGGTGATTGGAAAATTTGCCGTTCGCACCAGCGGTCTTACGGGCATTGCCTTAAACAAGTTAGACACGCTTTCCCACCTGCCCACGGTTAAAATCTGCAAGGGTTATGAGGTGGACGGAACTCCCGTTTCAGAGTTTCCGGCAAGCTTAAAAGAGCTTTCAAAATGCACGCCGGTTTACGAGGAGCTTCCCGGCTGGGACGAAGACATTTCCTCTGTCAGGAGCTATCATGATCTTCCGCAGAATGTGAAAAACTATGTTTCCAAAATTGAGGAGCTTTGCGGGTGCAAGGTTTCAATGGTCGGCGTTGGGCCCGGAAGGGAACAAAACATTGTAAGATAAAATTTCTGTTCTGGAATGTGCTCTTTTCTCATAGTATGTATTGTACATGCTTACAAAATGAGAAAAGAGGGATTTTTCTTGATTAAGAAACTGAAAACGCAAATTGCAATTTTAACAGAAAACAACTTAAAAGGCTATATTCTGCTAAGCGTGATTTTTGCCGCCGGAGCGGTGTTGGCGTTTGCATTTCATGGAAAGGGCGCCCAGGAGGAAGAAATAAAACTTTATTTTACGGATTTTATTTCGAACGTAACCAATTCGGGCACAGACGCGATTAAAACATTTAACCTTTCCATGGCAAACTACATTCAGTTTGCAGTTGTCATGTTTTTGTCTTCGGTGACCATTGTTGGGGCACCTGCCGTTTTGATTTATACACTGGTGAAAGGGTTTTCATTTGGAACCGTTATTTGCTGTTTGTTCAAAGCGTTTGGCGCAAAGGCCTTTTTCATTATTTTGTGTGCAATTCTGCCGCATGTTATTATCATCGGCCCCTGCTGCCTGGCTTATGCCTTTCACTGTGCGAAAAGCTCCTATGGCATGTTGGCGGGCAACATCAATTTGAAAAAGAGCTTGCTTACCCCTTTGGGATTTGGCCTTTTGTTTTTGTGCATTGTGAGCATCGGCGCATTGGCGCAGGCATATATCGAACCGCTTTTTATAAAGCTGATTTCATCACAATTTGTTTAATGCAACATTGATTGGAGCAAGAACAATGTTAGATTTGTTGGAACAATATAAAATTTATTTAAACAGCAACAGGCTGTTGGACAACACGGCGTCGGCTTATTTTTCCGATGCGGCCCGCTTCACAGACTATGCCCTTGAAAAGGGAATTTCGGATTTTCGTCAGGTTGACAAGAAAATAATTTCCGAGTTTGTTCTAAAGCTGGAAAAAGAGCACAAGGCCGCATCAACCATTGCCAGGTATATGGCGTCGATGAAACGTTTTTTTGCATTTTTAACGGCTATTCATGCGGTGGACGGCAACCCGGCGGAGGGAATGAAGCCGCCGAAACTGAAAAAAGAGCTTCCCGAAATTTTAACTACCGAAGAGGTTTCGAAATTCTTGGAACAGCCCAACGGTTCAGATCCCAAATCTGTTCGCGACAAGGCCATGCTGGAGCTTTTATATGCCACCGGCAGCCGCGTTTCGGAATTGATTGACTTAAACGTGGGAGACGCCAACATTAAAATCGGCTACATAAGGTGCAGAAAGCACGGAGAAGAGCGGATTGTGCCTATAGGCAGAATGGCGCTTGCCGCCATGGAAAACTATTTAAATTTTATCCGCGATTCCATTGCCGCTCCCGGGGAACAGGCCCTGTTTGTAAACATGGCGGGGAAACGAATGACTAGGCAGGGATTTTGGAAAATTGTAAAATTTTATGCTGGCCAGGCGGGAATTGAAAAGCAAATTACGCCCCACACCTTAAGACATTCCTTTGCGGCACATCTTTTGGAAAATGGCGCGGATCTTCATTCCATTCAATCCATGCTGGGACATTCCGACATTTCATCTACCCAGGTTTATGCAAAATTGATTAATAACAGACTGCGTGATGTGTATGCAAAGGCACATCCCAGAGCTTAAGTTCTTTTACTATACGAAGGAGGAAAACAAATGAAAAAATTTATGAGTGGTTTTTGTTTATTTGCGATGCTGCTTACTGTCTGTTTAACGCCGGTGTATGCTGAGGAGGCTTACACCTGGGTAACGGAGCCGGTTTATGATTATATCGGTCTGCCGGGGACAACCCAGGCGCCGTTTTTTACCTTTATGAAAGACGGCCAGGGCGGATTTTTAAACGGAGGCGGACAGCCTGTTTTTGAGCAGTTTGCGGTAAGCGATATGGCCTCGTCGGCATTTTATTCCTGTGCGGACAACCATGCATATGCGGTGATTCACACAGACGGCGGGCTAACGGTTTTAAAAGATGACGGCACAAAATTTACCGGTGAAGAAGCAAAGGAACTGATTGCTACGATGGAGGTTGTGCCGGAAGAGGAAATTTTAGAAACCATTTCAAAAACGGCAGAGGGCGATTTTGACAAACCGAAAGCCATCAGTTTTTATAACGCCCAGGGCCAATTGCTGTTTGCGCCCATTCAGGCCTTGAATGCCGGTAATTTTCACAGCGGCGTGGCTGTTGTGGAAACAGAAAAAAACGCCTTTTCCCTTTTGGACGAAGCAGGAAACTTAATCCCGGTTCCGGATGTAAAATTGAACTTTACCGGGTTTTATTATGAAGACTTGTGCATTGCGGAAAAAGACGGCAAGTTTGGCCTGATTCAGCTTTCCTATCCCCGCTGCATATCTGTCCGCCTCAATGGAAACAAGGTTTATTTTGATCAGCTTCCTGTCATTGAAAACGACAGAACCCTGGTGCCCCTGCGGGCAATTTTTGAAGCATTAGACGCGCAGGTTACATGGGACGGAGAAACCAGAACGGTTTCCGCTGCAAAAGGGGACAGGTCGGTTTCGCTGACCATTGACGATGTAAATGCCACGTTGAACGGCGCGGCAGAGGTTTTAGATGTTCCTGCAAAGATTATAAACGACAGAACCATGGTGCCCGTGCGGTTTATTGCGCAAAGCTTCGGCGCAGATGTTGATTGGAATCCTGACACGAGAACCGTAATTATTACAGCAAACTAAATATTTTTTCTGTAGGCGTTTGGCGAAACGCCTACATTTTTTTTAAACAGCTTTGAAAACGTCAGAGGGTCGTCATACCCAACAGAGCGGGACACGTCGCCAATGCTCATGGACATGTCGGATAACAGTTTTTTTGCCTTGTCAATCCGAAAATCAATGAGAAACTCCTGGGGGGTAAGCCCGGTCAGCTCTTTAAAAATCACACCGAAATAACTGCGGTTCAGACGCACGTAATTTGCAATTTCTTCAACCGTTACTTTTCTGGAATAGTTCGTTTGAATATAGGCCGCCGCGTTTTTTACATATTCTTCTTTCGAGCTGAAAAATGCTTTCCCCTGAATCGACAGCAGGGAAGAGTTTTCCATTAACAGAGCCAAGAGCATGTAGAGGTATCCAATCATGCGAACCTGGCCGGTTACTGTGTTTCGGTTCAGTTTTTTCAGGCTTGTAAAAATTTGTGAAAAAGAATTTGTGTCTTGGTACTGAAATACCGGGTTTTCCGCAGAAAGCCCCGTTTGAGCAAGATAAAATTCGGCGTTAGCACCGTTAAAACCAATCCACGAGTAGGTCCACGGTTCTTTTTCATCTGCACGGTATGAGGTAATTGTTCCCGGCGTAATTAAAAAGCCCTGCCCGGCGGATAGGGAATAGCTTTTATTTTTGCAATGAAAAATCCCACTGCCCCGGCTGATGAGGTGAAGAAGATAGTGGTCGCGGTTGGCAGGGCCGTAAGAGTGGTTTGGCTGACACTCTTCATAGCCGTATTGATACACCTTTAAATCACTGTTTTTAATTGGGTTAATCCAGATATGTTCCAGCACATTGAGCGCCCCTTTCATACATATCATTATACCATAAACATATAGCAAAAATCCATTTACATTTTATAGTGAAAATAATAGAATTAAAAATAAAAAAGGAGGATATTTTTATGAAATATGTTATGATTTTTCATGCAAATTTAAACTATGCTTACCTCAATCCTGATAAGTATGAGTTTGTAATCCGCAACAGCTATGAGCTGACGTTTGACACCATGGCTGAAAATTTCCCGAACACAAAATATGTTTTCGAGGCTTCCGGCTATACCATTGAGCAGATGGCTCTGCTTACGCCCGACGTGCTGGAAAAGCTCAAAAAAGCAATTGCCAACGGCACCTGCGAATTTATGGGAAGCCCCTATGCACATCCCATGCTGCCGAATTTCCCACAGGAGGACGGCACCTGGGCCATTAAATTCTCAAACGATATTTTCAAAAAGTATCTTGGTATAACGCCTAAGAGCTTTTGGAACCCGGAATGTGGTTGGAGAAGCTATGTTCCCCAGCAGGTAATTGACAACGGATTCAGAAACTTAATCGGCGATTTTGAGGCCTACAGCCGTTCCAGACTGAAAAACGGCCAGCCTGTTCGTCCTGAAATTTTTGAAAAGGAATACAGCGACGATCCGGCGTTCTACAGCTTTGACTTTAAGTATGACTTAGAGGGCAGCGAGCGTGCTATCCATTTTCCGTTCAACAAAATTGAAGGCTATGAAACCGACAGCTTAAGAATGTTCCTGCGCACTGACCGCGTGTGCCAGTTTGCTGTTCGTCACTTCATGGGAATGGAAGGCTACAGCTTTGAAAAATATATGGATTTGATTAAGAAATATTCCCAGCAGAAGCCCGGCGAGCCGGAAGGCGCACTGGTTATTTTTGCAGATGATGCGGAATATATCGGAACAAACGGCTGGTTCAGATTGAAGTATCAGAATAAGCCGGACAATGTGTTTGAAAAGACACCGGAATCTCCTGAAAAGTTAATCCGCTTGGTTAAAGAAGTTGAAAAGCTTGGTGAGTTCATTACATACGACGAGGCCTGCAACAAGTTGCAGCCGTTAGACGATATTTTAAACGTAGACGACGACAACGCATGGCATGGCGCCCGGGCATCCACATGGGCTTCAACCCCCATGGCACGGATTTTGCGTCCCTGGCAGGACTTGGTTCGTGAAAAACTCCATGAGGTGAAAAACACGTTGGACGATGCGACTGTGGAAAAGGTTTGGTATCATTTAACCAACTCCTATAACTCAGATGGCCAGTGGCCTCCCACACTGCCGGACGCTCCGCACATTATTTACCCCTTTAACTATCAATATTGCTTCGAAAATCTTTTGGCGGCAGAACTTTTGGTAGGCGGGGTAGACAGGAACAAGCTCACCTCTTCCCCCATTGATACAATGAAGGAAATTTTAACAATTCAGCAGGATTTGATTTTAAATAAGGCGGACACGTTACTGGCAAGCGGAACAGACGATGAAAAGGCTGCGGCAAAACATGCCAAGGTGTTGATTGAAAAATCGAGAAATCTCGACTCTGTGTCGCTTTCTTCCGATAAAATTCTTTATCCGGCGGAATATACCATCCGCGCAAACATGCTGATTGAAGCAAGAAGACTTGTCGGCGGCGTTGTATTGGAAAGAAACTAACCATATAGTAAAGAAAGACGCATCTGTTTTGGATGCGTCTTTTTGATTAATTTTTTGTTTGGATATTGACAAATTTAAATGTATGTGGTATACTAATATCCGTTGAGTTTAGGGGTATAGTTCAGCTGGTAGAGCAACGGTCTCCAAAACCGTGTGTCGTGGGTTCAAATCCTACTGCCCCTGCCAAGGAAAAAGGCTTGAAACTGGTGATTTTACTGGGTTTTGAGCCTTTTCTTATTTTTTTAGAAATTTCAAAAATGTACGGTAATGCACAGCAATGAACGGTAAAATGTTAGTCAAAATGTTAGTCAGTTAGTCAAAATGTCAGTCAAAAGATTTTAATTAAAGTGTATGTAGCATCTATATTTTTATTAAAAATACTAAATCTATAAATTGAATAAATTATAATATTGAAAATAATACTAAATGAATAATTATAACTTATTGAGTTTATAAAATGATTATTTTGGAAAATTAGTTTGCCGAGTTTTGGATGGTGGAAGAATTTATAAACGGTGTATGGCGGGGAAAAATAAGTTGAGTTTTGACGCTAAAGGTAATATTTATCCTTGTGATAGCTTTGTAGGGATGGAAGACTTCTGTCTGGGCAATATTTATGATGGAATTTTAAAAGATAAACAAGAAAAATTTTTGATTAATAAAGTAGATGACAGACCTAAATGTAATAAATGTTGGGCAAAATATATTTGTGGCGGAGATTGTTTCCATAATTCTTTTTTATCAACTAAAAATATTCTAAATCCAGATCCAATATTTTGCATTATTAACAAAAAATTAATTGAATGTGCCTTAGGGCTCTACTTTTGTATTGGTAAAAATCATGATACAGAGAAATTACAAAGATACATTAAAGCAAAAAAACGGTTTTCGTTCTAATATGATTAGGGAGAGGTAAAAAACTATGTATCATAAAATAGCAAAACAAGTTTTTAGAAAAATCACTGTGATACAAAGCGTTAATTTAATAATATCTATGCTTTTATCTATTGTAGTTGCCCGTTCCCTGGCAAACATATGGACAAGCTTTAGTATTGACAATCAAAAAAGTGTGAGATTATATTTATTATTATTTACAATGGCTTTTTTTTGTCAAATTTTACTAAAGTATATATTCTCAATTTTTATTAATAAACAAAAAATAAAAACGACACAACGTTTCCATGAAATTATGTACTTTAATATAATTAACAGCGGCATAGACCGTGAAAAAAATGTAAAAAACGGAGATGTAATAATTTTTTTTCAAAAAGATGCAGAACAAATTGCATCATATTATTGTATAAATGTGCCGTTTTACATACAATCCATTATGGGCTTTATATGCTATGCCGCTTATTATTTATTTTTTATAAAGAGGCCTCTTGTTATATGTGTACTTTTTATTATTAGTCTTTTTCAGTTTTTGCCACCATATCTTACAAAAAAGTATTTTATCAAAAATTATGCAGCCGCGGGTCAGTTGGAAGGAGAATTGACTCAATGGATTATTTCTGGAGTGTCCGGTTTTTTTTCGCTTAAAATGTTCAATCTTCATAATTGGTTTTTAAAAAAATACGAAGAAAAACAAAGAAAGTTTCAAAAAACTGGGATGATTGCTTCAGCAACTTCTGCAACCCAGACATCTATCGAGCATATGGTTACATTTATTCAGCAGTTAGGATTTGCTGTTATTATCGGCTTTTTTTTAGTGTATCAATGGATTACTTTTGAAATGGCAGTACAATCTATTTCTTTATCAACCAATTTTTATTCTTTTGTTAAAAATTTTTTTACAATTGTAACTCAAAAATCCCTGTATATAGAGGCGATAAAAAGAATTTCTGAAGGCATTTCAAGGGATAACAGCGAGCAAGATTATGATAATAGAAAGGAGACCAAAGAAAGGTTAGAAAAAGCTGCCTTTTCTGCCTCCAATAGATTTAACATTCGTTCATTATCTTATAGAATAAATAATAAAATCTTTTTTGAAAATATTAATTATCAAATATCCGGTACCGGCATTATTTGGATAAAAGGGCCAAACGGCATTGGTAAAAGCACTTTGTTGCTGTTGCTTTTAGGGGAACTAGATAAAAATGAAGGTGAAATAAATTATGGCGATCAAAAAATATATAGGAGAAATGCTTACAAATGCTTTTCATATTGCCCTCAGGCTCCAGTTATGCTTAATATGTCTTCCAAAATACTAATTGAAATGTTTCCGGAAAGAAAAGAAAAAATTTTGTCGCTTTTAAAAGATTTCAAGATAGAAAATAATCTTTTAAGCCAACCTTTAAAGGATTTATCAGGGGGGCAGCGAAAAAAAATTATGCTTTCCATTTGCTTATCTTCTTCAAATCCCATTTATCTTTTGGATGAACCTGAATCTTCACTTGATGAAGAGGCTATTCGTATCCTGGAAAAATATCTAACAGAGCTAAAAGACAAAAAGCTTATTTTTATAATTTCACATGAAAAAAGTTTAGAATATTTGGCGCGGGAAGTCATTGTCATAAACGAGAAAAGACAGATAGTAAAAAAGGAGGAAATGAGAAATTGAAAAAAGACAATTTAAAAAAAGTCTGGATTATAATGTGGCCTGCGGCTATCTTGTTGTACATAAGTTATTTCTTGTTTTCGTTCTTTTCAGTATATATTGCAAATATTATGGGACAATTTGTCGATCATATTTTGGTTAATAATACGACTTCAGCAAAATCAATGTTGATTCAATTGCTGGCGGCATTTGTAATTAGTATTTTTGTAATGCCTCTACTTGATTTATGGGCAAACATTGCTTCTTTTAGACGAGGTCTAATTCATGATAAAATTATATTAAGTGAGTTTATGAAAAAGAAATTCAGTGATATGCGAACTTTTTCTACTGGCACCGCTTCACGAAGACTTCAGTATGACCCAATTGTTTTTCGAACCAGTGTCGTTATGACTCCTACAAGGTGCGTGGCTTATTTAACAACTCTCATTGTTACAGTTGTACTCATGTTTCAGATGAGCTTTATACAGTCCTTGATTTTGATGTTCTTAGTGGGGCTTTCACTCATTTCTACTTTTACACCATCCAATAAAATGGCTAAATTTGCAGAAGAGAGAAAATGTTATGAAGAAAAAATCAATTCGGATAGATTGGATTTAATTCAGTATAGATCCTTTTTTCATACCTCTCATATAGGCAGCAAAGAAGTCAAATATTTATCCGATTCATTTATTCAAGCATTTCAAAGAATTTTAAAAAGAGAAATTTATTTAATCCAAAGTCTGGATTTTTTTCGGGAACTCATCCTTTTACTTGGAATAATCTTTCTGTTTGTTTGGAAAATATTTTTTGGGGGAGATCTCTCGGTAGGAGAAATGATTACCATGTACTCCTATTTCATATCGATTAAAACACTGACAAATCAAATTTGCGGTCACTTAAAAGATTTTGCCCAAATTCCAAAAGCAATTGCAAGAATAGAAGAGTTAGTCTCGAATAAAGAAAAAAATTATCAAAAATGTTTGCCGAAAGAGTGGAACCAACTTTATTTAAAACATGGATTTTTTTCATATGTTCCTAAAAAAATGATTATTAATGATCTAAGCTTTCGTATTTCAAAAGGAGAATTTGTCCACATTAAGGGACAAAATGGTGCGGGAAAAAGCACTTTAATTAATCTCTTGTGTCAACTGGAAACTTTAGACAAAGGGGAGTTTTATCTTGATAAAATCCCTTTAAAAGCATTTAGTGTAAAAGAACTAAGAAATCAAATTGGCATCATGAATCAATTTCCTGATTTGTTTCCGGGTACTCTTTATGAAAATGTTAGAATAGCTAATTTAAATGCAAACAACTCAGAAATAGCTGCTGTTTTAAATAAAGTTGGTCTTTTAGAAATGAAAAGCAGGGTTCTTACAGGAACACGAGAAGAATTGTCAGGAGGGGAACAAAAAAAATTATCTCTGGCAAGATTGCTCCTAAAAAATAATGAAATCATTATTTTAGATGAACCTTTTGAATTTTTAGATGAAAATGGAAGATTTTTAATAAAAAACTTGCTTTTAGACCAACAAAAAACGAGAATAATAATTTCCCATTCTAATTTAGATTTTATAAATATAAATAGCTTAATAGATATATGAATCGGAGCTAAAGAGGACTTTGCAAAGAAAAAACCTCAGCATGGTTGGCGCGTTTCAAGGCTTTCGCCTGATAGGATTTGAACCTACGGCACCCGGCGTCGGAGATAAATGTTCCTGTAAAATGTTATAAAAACTATATCTTAATAATGTGCTAACCATACGGTTTATCAAATATTTTATTTGTTCATTTATAAAACAAAAAACCGTTATTATTTATAATCGTAATAAATAGGGTAGTCAAATGACTACCCTAAATTGTTTTTCATATACCTCAATTTGTTAATCAGTTTATAAATCATCTGACACATCTGCGCTCTATTCAAAGATTCATCAGGACAAAATTTATCTTCCTCAATCCCATTGATAATTCCTAAAGAATAACAATCTGAATTTCGTTATAGAATTTATCATTATCTGCAATGTCTTTAAAAAGTATTTTTATTAGAGTGGGATTAATCATTTTTTTGTCAAAAAAACGTTTACTCGCTTCTTTGCTTCTATTTTTTTTGTGCAGTTTAACATGGGGGAATAATAATTTTACATGCAATTGTATAAAACTGCAAAATATTTTAAATGATGCTTGACTTTTTATGTGAGGTATGTTAAAATTTAGTTAAATCATAATATGAACTTATGATTATGCCTTAATATTGGAGGCAAGTATGAAGATTAAAGACGGTTTCTTAGTAAAAAAAATAGTGGACGACTATCTTGTTGTCCCCACGGGGGACAATATTGTTGATTTTGCAGTTGCAGTTTCGCTAAATGAGAGCGGGGCATTTTTGTGGGAACAACTCAAATCGGACAGAACGAAAGAAGATTTGGTTCGCGCTTTAATGGCTGAGTATGAAGCGGTTGACAATGCTACTGCCGAAAAGGATGTTGTGGAATTCATCAGCCTTTTAAAGTCGCATGGTTTTCTCAGCGAATAACGGCGAAAAAAGCACTGGAAAGGCGGGTTATCCGTTGAAAAGGGACGGGAATTCGAATAAGTGGATTTTTAATAGAATTCGTTCGTATATCCCAAGATTAATTGTTTTAATTATAATTGTAACCGTCATTTCTTATATCAGCGTCCAGTTCGCCTTGGTTTCAAAAAGCTTGATTGACACAGCAACGAAGCAGACGGAAGGCAGTGTTTTCGGCAGCGCGGTGCGGTTGGGTGTTTTATTAGGAATTCAGCTTGTTTTACAAGTTGTATACATTAGAATACATATTAAAACCAGCGGAAAGCTGGCAATGTCTATTCGGACAGACCTTTTTTATTTGCTGATGAAAAAGGATTTTGGCGAGGTTGCCGCAATTCATTCGGGTGAGGTTTTAAACAGGCTGATCAGTGATGTTTCATTGGTTGCAGAGAAAATTACTGAAATTATTCCAAATGTCGTTGCGCTGGTATCAACCGTTGTTTTCAGCTTCGTGGCATTGTATGCATTGGACAGGCAATTTGCAATTGCGTGCCTTGCCTTTGGGCCTGTGGTATTGCTCGCAGCTTATATATATAGAAAAAAAATCAAAGATTTGCATATAAAGTGCAGGGAAAGCGACGGTAAGGTCCGCTCATTCCTGCAGGAAACCATTCAAAACTTTTTGGTAATTAAGGCATTTGGCAGGGAAAGAATCATGCGGAGCAAGTCAGAAGAACTCCAGTATGAGAATTTCAGGCTGAACGTAAAACGTTCTACCGTTGGAATTTTGGCAAATGTAATGTTTTTTTTGGCAGTTACAGCAGGCTATTATGTTGCCCTTGCCTGGAGTGTTTACCGGCTCAGCTTAGGGTTAATCACGTTTGGTACGGTAACAGCCGTGCTTGGCTTGGTAGGCCAGCTGCAGTCGCCGTTCCGTGAACTTGCATCTTTGTTTCCACAGTATTTTATGGTTTTAGCGTCGGTAGAACGGCTGATGGAACTGGAGGAATTAAAAGATGAAGTTCCGCAAACAATTTTAAATGAAGAAGAATTAAATCATTTTAAGTGTATCAAGTTCAAAAATGTGGACTTTTCATATAACACAGTAAAGGTTTTAAAACATGTTGATTTAACCGTTAATAAAGGCGAGTTCGTCGCGCTGTGCGGCAGCTCGGGTGCTGGAAAAAGCACGCTGACAAAACTGATTCTTGCCGTAATAAAACCGGACAGCGGAACAGTTAGCCTTGAGCTTGACGGCGGTGGGGAAATCGCATTTAGCTCCGGTACTAGAAAGCTGTTTTCTTATGTTCCTCAAGGAAATATGATTTTATCCGGCACCGTTCGCGACAATATTACCTTTGCCGATGAAAACCCTGTTGAAGAAAAAGTTCTTCGTGCGGTAAAGCTGGCGCAGCTTTCCGAAGCGGTAGAAAAAATGCCAAAGGGGCTTGATACGGTTTTAGGTGAAAAAGGCCACGGCTTGTCCGAAGGGCAGGTTCAAAGAATCGCAATTGCAAGAGCGCTTTATTATGACGCACCCGTTTTGCTGCTCGACGAAGCCACCTCTGCTTTGGATATTCACACGGAAGAAAAACTGCTTTTTAACTTAAAGCAAATGACAGATAAAACCTGTATTGTCGTTTCACATCGCAAAGAAGTGATGGATGCATGCGACAAGACCTATATTTTGCAGGATGGCACACTTGACGTGCTTTGATAAATTATCCCCGGCTTTTAAATTTTAATAAGCAATAAAAGGAGGAAAAGAAATGGTTAAAACAGGGGTATTCAAAAAGATTGCCGCTTTAACCGCAGCTGTTACGCTGGTTGGTTCTTTTGCTGTTGGGGCAAGTGCTGTCGGAATTTCAACTACGACAACATATGTTCAGGGCTCTGAAAACCAGAAAGTTGCAGTAACAGCAACTGTAACCGACGCCGGCAGCGAGGTTGAAGTGACATACTATGCAACCAACAGTTCTGGCGATGTGGTTTATGTTGACCAGGATACGGC
This sequence comes from Congzhengia minquanensis, assembly GCF_014384785.1. NCBI lineage: Bacteria > Bacillati > Bacillota > Clostridia > Eubacteriales > Oscillospiraceae > Congzhengia > Congzhengia minquanensis. Next base: position 437,803 of record NZ_JACRSU010000002.1, on the reverse strand, counting down.
GAGCACGGCCGGATCTGCTACATTTAATTATGTAACAGCCGCAGCCAATTTGAAAAGTGATGTAAAGGTTGGCTACACAGGGGCAACAGCAGCAACACCGTCAGATGTTACAGGCTACACAATTACATGCGGCGACAAATCGTCCGTTGTTCCGACAACAAACGAGGGCGGAACATTTACGTTTGCTTATGCAATGCCAGACGGCAAAGCGTTAGACACTGTTACATCAGACGATGCAACAGTTGTTAGTGCTTCTTACAGCAACGGCACGCTCACGGTTGTCCTTGGCGCTGTAATCAAAGACACAACACTTAACGTTGTAGTTAAAGATGCTACTGTATTAAACCCCACAGGCTCTTATATCCAGGGCGCTGCAATCGTGTCTGACGGAAAAACTGATGAATACACAACAGAAGAAGGTTCCAGCGATGTAACAAGTGCTGCCGGTAACAGAAAACTTTCAGTCATTGGTCAGGTTAAAGACTCTGATGTATACGGCATTATTGTTTCTGAAGCTGCAATTACTGCCGGTAATGTTACAGAGCTTCCTTCAGAAGGTGTGTATCAGGCAAAAGGCAAGAACGCAGATGGTTATTTTGCTGTTCAGCTGATTGACACGGCTACAGAAAATGCAGATTTCATTAAAGCTGGAACACCGTATTATACAGCAATTTATTACGCGACAGAGTCTGGTTATACAATTGTTGCTAACACTAATACGGTTACAGCCGTAGCACAGTAATCGGGAGGTAGAGATAATGAAAAGATATGAAAAACCAAGCATAAGTGTAATTGAATTACAGCTTAAAGAGAATATCGCTGCGGTTCCGACTACGGTTTATAAGGGTTCATCAAAATCAGCTGCGGCCAGCAATAGCAGCTTAGTTAGCATGGCGCTTTCTGAAGGCGGTACAGGTCTTGAAAAAGACGGTGACCTGGTAGTCAGCTAACTTTATGTACAAAATCGCAGGTGTAATTGTAAGGCTGGAAGGCTTAAACAGCAGCTACATCAGCCACAGAATGAAAAATTACAAAATTGAGGCGGGGGACAATGTGTCTGCCGACCTCAACATACACTTTAAAGAAAATAACTGCATCGTAGTGCCGGCGGGAAGAGATTTTCGCCGGCTTGATGCATGGTATTGGATTGACAGGGGCAGCGAAGGGTATTCCGCAGTAAAACAGTATTCAAAATATCGTGCGACTCTTATCAGAGCCGACATAGACAGACAGTGTAAAAACGCTGTTATTGAATATGTAGATATTAAGGACCATCTGGATGTTACCACGGATTATCTTCTGCATTTTGTGCTGGGTGATATTTTTGCTTTTTGTCAGACCGAACACCATGCAGCGGTGCTCCATTCGGCGGCTGTTGCATATCAGGGACAAGCCGTTTTGTTTTCCGCTCCTTCAGAAACAGGGAAGTCGACCCATGCCGGGCTTTGGAAACAGTTTTACGGTGACGACATTACGCTGTTTAACGACGATACGCCGGTGGTGCGAGAGTGTGACGGCAGCTTGTTTGCCTGTGGCTCGCCCTGGAGCGGCAAGACCGAAATTAATGAAAACAGGGAATATCCGCTAAAGGGTATTGTGTTTTTAAAACAGGCACAAACCAACACAATTCGAAAACTGTCAACAGTAGAAGCTGCAGTAAAATTATTGAATGAAACAAGAAAGCCGGTTTTTGAAGCGTTAATGGACAAGCATATGGAAGTTTTAAATAACATTATTACGAAAACGCCTGTTTATGAACTAGGCTGCACCATTTCACGTGAGGCAGTCGATTTGGTAAAAGATACTTTATTTCAGGAGTGATTTTATCGTGAAAAAATCAGTTTCAATGCTCATTTGTTTCATTTTGCTCGTATCGCTTGGAATAAATGTTCATGCAGAAGAATTCAACGATTTGCCTGAAAGCCACTGGGCTTATCAGGATATTATGACATTGGCCGGCGAAGGCACGGTAAACGGCTATGAAGACGGAAGCTTTCAGCCTTCAAAAACAGTGACCCGTGCAGAATTTGTAAAAATGATTGGAAAATGGGACCGGGCTTATGAGGGTACGTTTTCCGACCTTTCTCAAACACATTGGGGCTATGAGTATATTATGTGGTCCGGTTTAGAGCCGGAGGGTAACTATATTTATCCTGACAGGGAAATGCTCCGCAGCGATGTGATTAACTTAATTTGGAAAAGAAACGGCTCGCCTGAAAATAATGACGCGCCGTATGCGATATCAAAACAGGGAACCAACCGGGATGCAACTTCTTGGGGCTATACCATTGGCCTGGTACAGGGCGACGACGGATTTAACCTGCGTTTGGACAAGGCCCTTACGCGGGCAGAGGCCGCCACGTTAATTGTTCGTTCCAGAACAATTATTGCGGAAAACAAGCAATATCATTTTAAAAATGTAGTAAGTGAAAATTTGCTTGCGCAAACTTTTCATAGTGTATTCCCGGGAGAAACCTATGACAAAAATGCTACAATTACCTATGGAGAGCTTGCCCGTGCGGTAATGACGCTCGGTGCAGGCGGAAAGCCAATTTATTATGATAGTTCCAGCCTTGATACACACGATTTGTTTGAGCATGAGTATGCAAAGGATTTGTATGTGCTGGCAAATAAAGTATGGGGCAGTGAATATTACAGTCAGGAGAAAATTGATCAAAACGCGAACCTTCAAGACAGTCTTTCCGGCTTGGTTTACGGCCTGGTGAGAAGAGGCGGCAAAACCGTGAACTTAGGAAAGCTGGACGCGTTTTATGAAGACTGTGTTGATGCGAAAAGCACAACAATGGAAAACCTGTGCCTTTCTTACGCTGCAGCAGGGGGAGTGAAACTGACGGCAGGAGCACGTTTGGGTGCGGAACAGGAAGCAACCCTCGGCGACATTGCGGCGCTTTTGGTTCAGCTTGACGAGGCGGCAGGTTTAGAGTTGGGCTACATAGGTGACGCGATGTATAATGTAAAACTGAATAAAGACCTGTCAGTTTATCCTGCAAATTATGCTGATTATGCTTCCGTTATAGAGGGTGTACCTGTTTCGGTTTATAACTTGAAACAAGAAGCAACGAAGCCTGCGGAATATTACACCAAAGCGAACCAGTGTGCATTTGTTTATACGGCATTTTTAGGCGAGGTTAAAAATATTTTAAAAAGCGAACAGAACGTAAATGTATCCTTTACATTCTATCCTTCTCTAACCTACGAGGAGAATGGAAAAACCGTATTCATTGTCAAATGTACGGCCACCAGCGATACGGTTGATTTAAACAGCGCTTTTTCAAAGTTTTTGAAGGAAAAAACGGACTTAAAAGCAGTGCCGAATAAAGACTTTTTTGTGGCATTTGAAACATATCAGCCTTTGATGGATGTTTACCTCCCCAGCACAGGCGCATTTATTAAATCAATTATCATACCTGACTAAGGAGAAAATTTAATGGAGAAAGAAATAGATATTATAAATTTGCTACGGGTTTATTTGCATCGCTGGTGGGTTCTTCTAATTGGAATTTTGGTCGGAGGCATTATTTCCGGTGTGTTTACAGTGTTTTTTGTTACTCCGATGTATGTTTCCGCAGGGTCTATGTACACGGAAAACAGCAACGATGTGGTTGCAAAAGACGTTAAGGACGTTAATTTAAATACCCTAATGGTCCGCAAGGAACTTGTGCAGACATATGCGGAGGTTTTAACCAGCAACGTTTTTTTAAAAAAGGTTGCCGCTGAATGCGGGCTGGGTTATACCCATGAGCAACTGCTGAGTATGATTTCCATGTCATCAAAAAATGATACAGAAATACTGGTTATCAGCGTAGAGTCGCCGAATCCGCAGCACGCCTATATTATTGCGCAGGTAATAACAAATTTGGCGGAGGATCAAATCAGTTCAGTTGTGGAAGGCGGAAGTGTTAAGCTTTTGGACGAGCCTGAATATCCGCAGACGTTCTCTTCTCCTAATATTGGAAACAATGTGAAAATCGGTATGCTGGTAGGCTTGTTATTAAGCATGATTGCTGTATTTCTTGTAGAAATGCTGGATAATAAGGTAAAAGATGCAGAGTTTATTGCAAAGCAGTTTCAGCTCCCGGTTTTAGGCGAAATTCCGTATTTTGTAAACGACAGCAAAAAAGACGAGCCGGATTTTAAAAAAGCTTAAAATCAATTTGCAGACAGGTTACCGCCAGGCGGTAGCCTGTTTGGTTTTTACTTACGCAATTGTTTTGATTGAAAGGACACCAATATGCTGAAAAAAAGTATTTTATGGATTTTTGTCATTTTTATTTCTGTTCAAATTTTTTCCTTTTCTAGCGCTACCGCAGCACAATCGAACAGCACGAGCAAAAAGGTGACAGAAGTGGTAGTAGAAGTTGTAAAAAAAACACGCAGCGTTCCAAAAGCAAAAGAAGCAACCTTGTTTGAGACATGCCATAAAATTGTTCGGAAAACCGCACATTTCTCTGAGTTTATGCTGCTGGCAATTTTTGTTGCAGCTTTGTGCAGAAGCTATCGTTTTAATATGCACGTCACACTGATCATTTCTTTATTATATCCGCTTTTGTTTGCTGCGGCTGACGAGTTTCATCAGCTGTTTGTGGACGGAAGGAGCGGGCAGATAACCGATGTGCTGATTGATTTTTCAGGGGCATTGACAGGCACTTTAGCCTTTGTACTTTGTCGCTTTATCCTGTTACATATCCGTAGGAAAAAAAGCTCATAAATTCATCATTTTAGATTTTTTACTTTTAACATTTTGTTCATACCAACGTAAAAAAGATGGTTTATTATATAGATATACCAACAAAAGACAAAAATTATTTTAAATCTTTATACGGAGGTAACGACTATGGAAGATTATAACAAATTTGGCGCAAACAATTCAGAAAACCATGAAGATGATGTGAATAAAACCGTATACGGCGAAAATCCTGCGAATGTGGAGGAATGTCAACCTGAAGCCGCCAGCCAATCGGACAACGCGGAGAACCACGAAGGTTATCAGTGGCACGAAGACGATTTTGAACCGGTTATGTGCGGAACGGTGACGGATAAACACGCGTTATCGGTTTACCGGCCAAAAGTAAAAAAACATCCATTTAAAAATCCAATTTTTGTTGCAGTTGTCAGCGCTGTTGTAACGTCGCTTTTGTGTTTCAGTATTTTTGCAATTTCCTTTGATGCATTTACAGGCGGCGATTCCGATAAAAAACCGGCAAGCAACACCCTGTCCATAGCAAACAGCGGTCCGGAAGATTCCGTTAAGAATACCGCAACCACTGCGTCTGGCGGACAAATGGCAATTCCAGACATATACGACAAGGTTTCCCCGGCAGTTGTCAGCATTATTTCAACATCGAAAGCAAACGGCTCGTATCTGCAGAGTTCCACTGCAACCAGCAGCGGTTCCGGCGTAATTTTGACGTCCGACGGATATGTTGTAACCAACAACCACGTTATTGACGGTGCGGCAATTATCACCGTGAAAACAACTGCAAATCAGACCTTTGACGCCCAGGTAGTTGGGAAAGATGAAAGAACAGACCTTGCGGTTTTAAAGGTAGAGTCTGACAAAGAACTGCCATATGCGGAGCTGGGGGATTCATCCTCACTGCGCGTGGGCGACATGGCTTTGGCAATTGGCAATCCGCTTCAAGAGGCGTTAGCCAGCACGTTGACAGTGGGTTATATCAGTGCAATCAACAGAACAATGGTGATAGATGGCAGACAGATGACCATGCTGCAGACCGACGCGGCGATTAACCCCGGTAATTCCGGCGGTGCGCTTATCAACGTTTACGGCCAGGTTATTGGCATTAACACGGCAAAATCTACCGGATATGATGTGGAAGGCCTCGGATTTGCTATCCCGATAAACGAAGCAATTCCTGTGATTGAATCAATTATTGAGCACGGCTATGTTACCGGACGCCCCATAGTTGGCCTGACCGGTATAGACGTAACCGAGCAAATTGCAAAAGCCAACAATCTGCCTATCGGCGTGTATGTCCGCCAGGTTACAGAGGGCGGAGCTGCCGACTTAGGCGGCATTAAGGCCGGCGACGTCATCTTAAAGTTTGACGGCAAAGAAGTTAAAAGCATTGACGAAATTAACAGCATTCGGGACGACCACAAGGCCGGTGATAAAATAGAAATTGAAGTTTCGCGGAACGGCGAAAAACACAGCTTTACTATTGAACTGCAGGAAGAAAAGCCTGTTGATGAAAACGCACAGAACGAACAACAGAATTCTCAGCAGGAAGGCCAGCAGGGCGGACAGCAGTATCAGTTCCCGTCTGATTTCTTCTCCTGGTTTGGCTGGTAAAATTCGTCTATCCTCTCATTTTAGATAGAACCCCCCTCCTTCTATTTTTACAGAAATTATCCAAAAAGGAACAGTGCCACATGCTTGTGGCGCTGTTTCTTTTTGTCTTTATACAATCTATATGTTTTCCTTGACAAACGGGAAACGTTCATATATAATGAACAACGGACGAGAAGTTTTGTTAGGAGGATGTAAATGGACATCACAGAACGGCTTTTTAACCGGCGCTGGGGCGTTTTTACCCACTTTTTATATGGTGAGCCCGGGTCGCAGATACCTACGGAACAGGTGCGTCGCGACTGGAACCTGGCAGTAAACAATTTTGATACGGAAAAACTGGCGCGACAGCTTAATGATGTTGGCGCCGGCTATTATTTTATTACGATAATGCAGGGGCAAAAGTATATGATTGCGCCCAATGAAACGTTTAACAGAATTTGTGGCACACAGCCAGGAGAGGCGTGCGCAACGAGGGATTTAGTTTTAGATTTGTATCAATCCCTTTCCAAATATGACATTGATTTGTGCCTTTACTACACCGGGGACGGCCCATGGAAAGACAAGGTCTGCGGCCCGAAATTCGGTTTGTCCGACCCGCGGGGCAGCGTAACTGCAGCTTTTGTGGAAAAATGGTCGTCTGTGCTGGCGGAATATGCCCAGCGTTACGGCGATAAAATCAAAGCCTGGTGGATAGACGGCTGTTATGACTGGTTAGGATATAACAACGATAATATAAAGCTTTATTATGATGCAATAAAAAAGGCAAATCCCGAGGCTATCGTTACCTTTAACAATGGTGTACAGGAAAGTTGTTATAAATGGTTTTGTGATGAAGACTATACGGCAGGCGAGTTTAACGATTTAAATGTTATTCCCACCCAAGCGTTTTACGGAGGCTCCCGCGCACATATTTTAGCGCCTTTAGGAGCAAAACTGTGGCGCAGCAGGGGTGTGACACACGACAATGCATATTTGAAAGAATATGTAAAAAATGTAAACTGCGCCGGCGGTTTTGTAACCATTGATATCTATATTGACCACAGCGGAAATCTTGATGAAGAACAGTTAAATACCATCAGGGGATTATAAATTTTTAGAAAATTTATTAAAAATGAAATTTATTATATCAGTATTTTTTCGGAGGCGTTAACGTGTCTAAAAGAGAAAATCAAAACGTCGAAAATGGATTGCAGATTATTATTGTAGGTTGCGGAAAGGTAGGCAGTACGCTGGTGGCCCGTCTTTGTGACGAAGGGCACGACGTTACCGTAATCGACAAAAACCATTTTGTAATTCAGGGTATTTGTGAAACCTACGATGTTTTGGGGATAATTGGAAACGGTTCCAGCTACCAGGTGCAGATGGAAGCGGGAATTGAAGATGCAGATTTAATCATCGCCGTAACAGATTCCGACGAACTGAATCTGCTTTGCTGTACCATTGCGAAAAAGGTAGGCCGGTGCTCGGCTATTGCCAGGGTGAGAAACCCGGACTACAGCGAGGAGCTTTACTATCTGCGGGACAAGCTAGGCCTTTCGATGATAATCAATCCCGAGCTTGAGGCGGCGAATGAAATCGCACGCCTTTTGCGTTTTCCAACAGCGCTTTCAATCAATGCCTTTGCCAAAGGGCAGGTGGAAATGATTAAGTTTAAGCTTCCGGAAGGCAACGTGCTGGCTGGAAAAGCGCTATCAAAACTGCAGCAGAAAGACCAGATTTTGATTTGCGCTGTGGAGCGGGACGGACGACTGGTAATACCAGACGGCAACTTCATTTTAGAAGCGGGGGATATTGTTTCGTTTATTTCAACGGTGAAGAATGCCCACGTCTTTTTTAAAAAGATTGGTCTAAAAACCCACCGCGTTTCCAACGCAATGATTATCGGCGGCGGAAAAACCTCTTACTATCTGGCAAAACAGCTGATAGAGATGGGCATTGAGGTAAAAATTATTGAGCTGGACATGAAACGCTGCGAGGAACTGAGTTTGCTGTTAGACGACGCAATTATTATTTGCGGCGACGGTGCCGACGAAAAACTGTTAACCCGTGAGGGGCTAGACCAAACAGAATCCTTTATCCCGCTTACCGGTTTGGACGAGGAAAATATTCTGCTCACTCTCCACGCAAAACGGAACCCGAACATAAAAGTTATCACAAAGGTGAATCGAATTGCTTTCGACAGCGTAATCGACAGCTTAGAGCTGGGAAGCGTGGTATATCCGAAGTATATTACAGCAGAAACCATTATCGCCTATGTGCGGGCAAAACAAAACTCCATTGGCAGCAACATTGAAACCCTTTATCATATTTTTGACGACCGGGCAGAGGCAATTGAGTTTAAAATTGAAAAAGATTCGCCTTTGGCCGGAATTCCGCTAAAAAGGCTGCGGTTGAAGAAAAATTTATTAATTGCAAGCATCGCGCGGCAGGACAAGGTAATTATACCCAATGGCGACGATAAAATTCAAATCGGCGACAAGGTGGTTGTGGTCACAATGCAGGCAGGCTTTCGCGATATCAGCGATATTTTACAAAATTAAGTTGAGGGAATTAAATGAATGTTCGAGCAATTATCTATATTTTGGGCTGGATATTGAACATGGAAGGCGCATTTATGCTGCTGCCTTTTATTGTTTCTTTACTGTATGGAGAGCAAGAAGGTATCGCTTTTTTGCTTGTTGCGGTGCTTTGTATTTTAATTGGAACGCTGACAGTTTTAAAAAAGCCGCGGAACATGGTGTTTTTTGAAAAAGAAGGCTTCGTGACCGTGGCTTTTAGCTGGATTATGTTAAGTATTTTTGGCGCACTGCCCTTTTGCATCAATGGGGACATTCCCAATTTTACCGATGCGCTGTTTGAAACCGTTTCAGGGTTTACCACTACGGGGGCAAGCATTTTAACCAATATTGAGGCAATGTCCCGTTGCGGCCTCTTTTGGCGCAGCTTTACCAACTGGGTGGGCGGCATGGGCGTTTTGGTGTTTCTGCTGGCGATTATGCCCCTTACGAAAGGCGGCTCGCCAATTCATCTTTTACGGGCAGAAAGCCCCGGCCCATCTGTCGAGCGTCTGCTTCCCAAAGTGCAAAACACGGCATTAATACTTTATGTAATGTATTTTGTGCTGTCGCTGGCGGAATTTATTTTGCTTATTTTAGGCAAAATGCCAGCGTTCGACGCAATTACCGCTGTGTTCGGAACGGCCGGTACCGGCGGGTTTGCAGTGAGAAATGCCAGTTTTGCCGATTATTCGCCCTACATTCAATGGGTGGTTGCGGTGTTTATGATGTTGTTTGGCGTAAACTTCGGCATGTATTTTTTGCTGTACTTAAAAAAGTGGGGTAAGGCCGTCCGGTTTGAGGAGGCAAGATATTATTTTTTGATCATAATTGCAGCCACAGTTATCATATTTTTTAATATCTATCCTGTGGAAAACAGCATTGAAAGCACTCTTCGGCACGCCTTTTTCCAGGTGTCGTCTATCATCACCACAACGGGTTTTGCCACCATCAATTTTGATTTGTGGCCTGCGGCCTCAAAAGCAATTTTGGTAACGCTGATGTTTGTGGGGGCTTGTGCAGGAAGCACCGGCGGCGGTATGAAAGTTTCCAGAATTATGATTTTGTTTAAAACCGTGAAAAAGGAACTGATGATTCAGATTCATCCCGGCAGCGTAAAAAAAATTAAGGCCGAGGGGAAAATGGTGAATCACGAGGTTCAGCGGTCTATTAACGTGTTCTTTGTAGCATATATTTTAATCTTCATCGCCTCGGTGCTGCTGCTTTCTTTTGAAAACCAGGATTTGGTGACAACCTTTACCGCGGTAGCCGCTACGCTGAACGATGTGGGCCCCGGAATGGCAGCGGTTGGTCCCAGCGGAAACTTTTCCTTTTTCTCACCGTTTTCAAAATATGTGCTGATGTTCGACATGCTGGCGGGCAGGCTTGAGCTTTATCCGATGCTGATGATTTTTCATCTCGGTATGTGGAGATTCAGCCTGGGGCCGGCAATGAAACGGCGTGTTACACGCATTAAAAATATCAATAGCAGGGGATGATTCATTTGACGCTGACTGATCGGATAGACGAATTTCTTGTAGTTCACAAAAGCGAGATTATTCATGATTTAAAACATTTAATTCAAATACCCTCGGTAAAAGAAGCGGCGGCGCCCGGCGCGCCGAACGGCGCACCCTGTGCCATGGCATTAAATGCTTCTGCTAAACTTTTTCAGCGTATGGGACTAAAAACTAAGATTTTTGAAAACAGCGGATATGCATTGGCAGAGTTCGGCCAGGGGGACAAAACAATCGGTCTTTTCTCCCACTGCGACGTGGTGCCTGCAGGAGGCGGCTGGATTTACACAGAACCCTTTGTTCCAATTGAGAAAAGTGGTTTTATTGTGGGCAGGGGAGCAGAGGATAACAAATCTGGCGTGGTTGCCTCGGTCTATGCGGTGAAAGCAATTCAGGAGCTGGGGTTTTCTTTAAACAGCAAGCTTGCTGTGTTTGTGGGTTCTGATGAAGAAAGCGGAATGAGCGATGCCGATGCCTTTGTAAGGGAACAAAACATGCCGGATGTGTCCTTAGTTCCGGACAACTCGTTCCCTGTTTATGTAGGGGAAAAGGGCACAATGCGCTTTTTTGCGCAGTGCGGTGATCTGTTCCAGCAAGTGCGCAGTGTCAGCGGAGGCTCGGCCTTTAACGTAGTTTTAGATGAGGTTTGCGTGACCATAACTTATACAGACGCGCTGCAAAAGGAATTAACAGAACGGGCGGAACAGAATGGAAAAATTCAGATAAAGCAGAGGGGCAACGAGCTGATTTTAACGGCAATGGGCGTTTCAAAACACGCCTCTGCTCCCGAAGGCTCTGAAAATGCGCTGTTTTGTGCGGCAAACCTTTTAAAAAGCTGTTCTGAATTGCCTCAGGCGGACAGAAATATTTTCAGCGCAGTTACAGAACTTTTAAAGGGGTTTTATGGAGAGCCATTTGGCATTAAGCACCAGGATAAAAATTTTGGCAGGCTCACCTGCGCCAATGGAATTGCAAAAATGGACAATGGACGGTTAGCGTTAAGCTTTGATATCCGCTACGGAACAGAAGCTGACGGCAAAACCATTATTGATAACATCAACCGTGTGCTTACAAGCAAAAATTGGGGCATGACGGAACTGGAAAACAGAGCGGGTTTTAACAATGATGCGGAGAAAGAAGTTGTAAATGCTCTGCTTGCCGCCTATCAAACGGTTAGCGGCGACTATGGAGCAAAGCCGCAATACAGCGCCGGCGCAACCTATGCGGCACATTTAAAAAATGCTTTCAGCGTGGGGACCTGTGCTCCTTATAAATTTAAGCTGCCTGAAACTTTACCTCAGGGGCATGGCGGAATTCACCAGAAGGACGAAATGCTGCACATAGCGGGATTTTTAGAGGGAATTAAAATTTTAATTTTGATGATTCTAAACGCTGATAAAGCAATTCATAAATAAAAACCGGGGATTTTTCCCCGGTTTTTATTACATGAGGGGCGCAAACAGGCGGACAACTTTCTGCACAAAAGATTTTATGCGCCCGCAGGCGCAGTCCTCCGACAAAATTTCACCGCTTGACCTTAACATGTTCAAAAAGTCGTCCCGCATCTGGTTCACAGCAGAACTGTTTAGCAGCAGAACGCCGCATTCAAACTGCAGGTAAAGGCTTCTGTAATCTAAGTTAGCTGAGCCGACCACTGCCACCTGGTCGTCGGAAACAATAGTTTTTGCATGAACAAAGCCGCTGGTAAACTCATAAATTTTTACACCCTCGTCTAACAGCGTCTTATAATAAGACTGGGTTGTGAAATGAACAACGCGCTTGTCCCAGATGTGGGGCGTTAAAATCCGCACGTCCACGCCGCTTTTTGCGGCTAGCGTCAGTGCAGTTACCATATTGTCATCGATAATCAGATAGGGCGTGGTGATATATACATATTCTTTCGCGTTGTTTATAATCTGAAGATAAACCTGTTCGTAAACGTTTTCTAAATCCATGGGGCTGTCTGCAAAGGGAACCACAATGCCGTCGTCTGCAATGTCGCAGGCTGTTTCGTTCCAGGGATAAAACGCCTCATAATTCTCCTGCTGCTGGGTGCACACCGACCACTGCTGCAAAAAGATTAAAGCAAAGCTCCACGCTGCGTCACCTGTTACTTTCACTGCCGTGTCCTTCCAATAACCAAATTTTTCAATTTCATTGATATATTCGTCTGCCAGATTATTGCCGCCTGTAAAAGCAGTTTTTCCGTCAATCACTGCAATTTTACGGTGGTCTCGGTTGTTCTGGCTGGTGGTCAGTAGTGGCTTGAAGGGGTTAAAAACCGCACAGGATATGCCCTTATTCTTTAGAGTCTGACAATAATTTTTCGGCAAAATCCAAAAACAGCCAAAGTCGTCGTAAATAATCCGCACGTCTACGCCGCATTTCGCCTTTTCTTCTAAAATATCTAAAATGGTGTTCCACATTTTCCCCTGATGGATAATAAAATATTCCAAAAAAATATATTTTTCCGCTTTTTTCAGCTCTGCTATGAGATGCTCAAACATATCCTCCCCGGTTGGAAGATATTGCGTTTTTGTGCGACCAAACGCAGGAAAACCCGCATAGGACTCTAAATAGCGGATTTGAGGCTTAAAGTTGCTGGGTACCTCGCCATGGTATGTGTTTTCAGGAAGCCGAAACAGCCCGCGGGTTTTGGCATAGGTTTTTTTCAAAATTCTTTTGATACGTCTGGTGGAGGACTGGTTTGTAAAAAACAAATAGAACAATCCGCCGAATAATGGGAACAGCAAAATTAAAAACACCCAGGTAAATTTATAAGCTCCTTTAAAGCGCTGCATGACAAGACAAAGCGCCACATAAATGCTGACGGCAACAAAGACCCACTGAAGCACAATAAAATATCTGCTGGTAAATGCTGTTAAAAAAATTAAAAAGGCAATTTTCACCAGCAGCATTAAAATGATTAACAGACGTTTGCGAAACAGCGGCCCAAACCAGCTGTGCCGCATGCGATTATTTTTCGTTCCCATATTGTTTTTTCCTTTTCTGATAGAGTGCGTTTCCGATAAAAGAAGCGGCAGAAAGCAACAGTGCAATGCTCAGCGATATAATAAATGTGGGGGAGGTTGGGTCTGTGATGCTCGTTCCCGCAATGGTTGCCGCAATAACGCCTGGAAGCACGCCGGCAAGGCTTCCGGTCATAAACTTCATAAAATCGGTTTTCACCGAGCCCAAATACATGCTGACCAGGTCGACGGGTAAAAAACCAATTATGCGAAGAAAAAAGGAAATGAAAAAATCACTGCCGCGCTGTTTTTCAATCATGTCTGCCACCTTTGGGTGTTTGTCCAAAAGCTTTGTCACCATTGCCGCGCCGGAATAATAGCCAATGGCGTAGGGCAGCGCAAATGCCACCGCCATGCCTGCAATGTTTAACAAAACCGCCCAAAAGGACTGGAATAACAGCCCCACTGCCACTTGCAGCACAATGACGGGAAAGAACACAGAAAGGCTTTTTAATGCGTATAAAATTAAAATAAACAGCACAATGAAAATCGGCGTGGAAGGGGAGTGGGATAAAATATCCTCTGGCGAAAACTTGCCGCCGGACACAAAAAGGAAAACCACCGCCGCCAGCGTCAGAACGACGGGAAGTGTGCGCAGGACGTTTAAAACCATTCTATTTTCAAAAAACTTTTTCAATTTAATTCCTCCGAACCGACGGCTTCCATTACTGCCTTTCCGCGGCCATGGCATGAATAGGCTGCGCTGTATTATTTTATGTGTAGTATCAATAAAATTATGTAACAAAAAATGCATGAAAAATGGTTCCATGCACTTTCTTACTGTTCGTTAAGTTTCGTCTGACAGCTGCCGACCCATCAATACACCCATAACAGACGCCATCATAAGCCCCCGCGTCCAGCCGCTGGAATCGCCCAGACAGTGCAGCCCGCCGATGTTTGTGTTGAGGTTTTTGTCCATCTTCACACGGTTGCTGTAAAATTTGAGTTCAGGCGAATACAGAAGCGTTTCGTCGGATGCAAAGCCCGGCACAACTTCATCCATGGCCTGAATAAAATTAATTATGTTAATCATGGCGCGATAGGGCATTGCCGCTGTGATGTCGCCGGCCACCGCGTCCGGCAAAGTGGGTTTCAGGTTGGACTGGGCCAGCTCTTTCTGCCAGGTGCGTTTTCCGTCTAAAATGTCGCCGAAACGCTGAACCAAAATATGGCCTGCACCCAGCATGTTGGTCAATTCGCCCACCTTTTGTGCATAAGCAATGGGTTGATTAAATGGCTCGGAAAAGTTGTGGGAACACAAAATGGCAAGATTTGTGTTGTCTGACTTCAGTTCTTTATAAGAATGGCCGTTCACCACAGCCAAATCGTCGTCATAGTTTTCCTGGCTGACAAACCCGCCGGGGTTTTGGCAGAACGTGCGTACCTTGTTTTTAAAAGGTTTGGGATAGCCAATAAGCTTCGACTCATAAAGTACCTGGTTCACCTTTTCAATAACTTCGTTTCTAACCTCAACGCGAACGCCAATGTCAACAGTTCCGGGTTGATGGGCAATGTTGTGCTCAGCACAGATTTTTTCCAGCCAGTCGGCGCCCCTACGCCCTGTGGCAACGACGGTGTGGGAAGAAAAAATATCAAAATTTTTCTTGCCGTCTGAAACCGTTACGCCGCGGCACACGTCGCCTTCTAAAATTACATTGATACACTGGTGGCCAAACAAAATCTCTACGCCGTTTGCCAAAAGATATTTCTCAATGGCTAGATATATATCCTGGGCTTTTTCTGTGCCCAAATGGCGGATCGGGCAGTCTACAAGCTTTAATCCGGCTTGGATAGCGCGTTTGCGAATATCCTTCACTGCTTCTGTATTGCCTAATCCTTCCACATGTTCGTCCGCGCCAAATTCCAAATATATTTTATCCGTATAGTCAATGGTTTCCTGGGCGAATTCTTCGCCAATGATTGAGGGCAAGTCTCCGCCCACTTCATAGGAGAGAGAAAGCTTTCCGTCAGAAAAAGCGCCTGCGCCGGAAAAGCCCGTTGTAATGTGACAGTAGGGCTTGCACCCCACGCACTGCTTTGTTTTATCCTTTGGGCAGCGTCTGTTTTCAATAGACTGCCCCTTTTCCACAATCACAATTTTTTGTTTGCTGCCCCGGCGCAGCATCTCAATGGCGGTAAAAATTCCGGCCGGGCCGGCGCCGATTATCACAACATCTGTATTCATGTATGTCCTCCAAATTTTATGTTTAAATTTCCAAAAACAGGTAATTATAGTAATTAAGAATGTGTTTCGCCATTGTCCTGCATGCTGGCAATCCAGCCGGTGAGCAGCTTGAAAATGTTGGCAGAAATGGCCACCTGCAGCACCAAATCGTTCATTCTGTCCTGGTTGTTTTCCGTGAGGGACAAAATAGGCTGGGCCACTGCCGTAATCTGTTCTGTCACATAGGTAAAGGCTTTTGCCTGGTTTTTTACGAATGAGGCGTAAACTGCAGTGATTTCCTCTTCGTTCAAATCCGGCGGAATGATTTTCGAAATCATGGAAATGCTCAGTGTCTGCTTTAAAATGCAGACAATAATTAAATAGGCCAAATGCATTTTAGAATATTTCTTTTTCACCGGAGCAGGAATGATTTTTTGTTTTACATAGTTATTAATCATGGTGGGCGTGATAATTTTATCGTCGTTTGAAACGGCGCTGAAAATGCCCAAATAGTTGCTTAACAATATAATAACCTGGTCCATGTAGAGCTCAATGGTCGGCAGCTCGTCCCAGGTCGGCAAATGATATTCTTTTAACAGGCGCTCGCCCTCAGTGAAAATTTCTGTCAGGCGCTCCTTGCTATATTTCATAAGAATCACTCCTTACATAACTATTTTAACACAGAAGTGCTAAAAAAGCAAGAAAACCATTCCAAATTCTTACATGAAATTAACACAAAACCACTTGACAGGGTTTGCTGTATGTGGTAACATAGTATTGAATACCAGAATAATGGAGGTATGGAAAAATGGCTTATGAAATTATAACAGATTCATCATCAAACCTCAGCAAAAGCATGATTAAAGAAATTGGCGTGCGTATTTTACCATTGTCTTTTTTCATCGGAAACGAGGAATATAAAGGCTATAGAGAAGATGAAGAATTTGATTATGCTTCATTTTATGAAAAACTTAGAAGCAAAGAGAATGTGAAAACTTCGCTTGTCAATACCGATATGTTTATAGACGAATTCGAGAAAGTTTTAGAAGACGGAAAAGATGTGCTGGCAATTTTAATGTCCAGCGGCATCAGCGGCACCTATCAGGCTGCCAAAATTGCGGCGGACACGGTGCGCGAGCGTTTTCCCGACCGGCAGGTTATCGTGATTGATTCGCTGTCGGCCTCTATTGGACACGGACTTTTGGTATATTATGCCGCCAAGCTTCGGGAGGCGGGAAGAACTGTTGAAGAAGCGGCAGACTGGGTTTATAAAAACCGCTTAAAAATGGTGCATCAGTTCACGGTAGATGATTTGTTCTTTTTAAAACGCGGCGGGCGGCTTTCCGGCGGCGTTGCAATTATTGGCACCATTTTGCAGGTGAAGCCGGTGATGCATGTGGATAACGAGGGCCGTTTGATTGTGCAGGATAAGGTAAACGGCAGAAAAAAATCGTTAAACGCCATGTTTGAAATCTTTAAAAAGAACGTGAAAGACCCGCAAAACCAGGTTATTGCCATCTGTCACGGTGACTGTTTAAAGGATGCGGAATATCTTGCGGACAAAATCAGAACAGAAACAGAAGTGAAAGACATTATTATAAACTTTTGCGACCCGGTGATTGGAGCACATTCAGGACCGGGAACACTTGCCCTGTTTTATATGGGGGAAGCGCGTTAATAATAACGAAAAAAAGCGGACGGATTTTCGTCCGCTTTTTTTTATTGACAACACAGGAAATAGGTGATAAAATAAGTTCAAATTTTATTTGTGGGGTGACGAGAAATGAAACTGAACATGCGGTTTCCAGACGGAAAGCCAAAGGCCCTGACCTTTAGCTATGACGACGGTGTTTATCAGGATTTGCGGTTGATTTCTATTTTTAATCAATATGGGCTGAAAGGAACGTTTAATTTAAACAGCGGAAGTTTTGGCCAAATGCCGGGTGACCGGAAAAGTGGAAGAATGACAAAGGAAGACGTGGTTTCGGCCTATAAGGACTCGGGCCACGAGGTAGCGGTGCACGCCTTTACCCATCCGCATTTAGAACAGCTTCCGATTGACCAGGCCACAAAGGAGATTTTAGCAGACCGGGAGAACCTGGAAGAACTGTTCCACACAATTGTCCGCGGCGGCGCGTATCCGTTTGGAAGTTACAGTGATGAGGTTGTGGATATATTGAAAAACTGCGGGATTCGGTATTTTCGGACAACGGCTTCTACGGAGCAGTTTACCATTCCGATAGACTGGCTGCGGCTGCCCGCCACCTGCCACCACAAGAACAAACGTCTGATGGAACTGGCGCAGGAATTTGTAACCGACTCACCGGATTTGAAAGAAGGCTGGCGGCGTGAGCCCTGGCTGTTTTATGTTTGGGGACACAGCTATGAGTTTGACCAGAACACAAAAGACAACAACTGGGACTTGATAGAACGGTTCGCTGAATTTGTCAGCGGAAAAGAGGACGTGTGGTACGCTACCAATATTGAAATTTACGACTATGTTACGGCGTTTCGCAGCCTTGAAATCAGCTTGAGCGAGAAAATAATACATAATCCTACCGCACATACGATATTTTTTGAGTATGAGACAGAAAAACACCAGATCAACCCAGGTGCAACTATTTGTTTTGCATAAAACATCCCCGCCGGTATTAGGTGAATGGTAATAAGGAAGTATTGAAACCATTACCATTTATCGACAAACAGGGTGTAAAGAAAATACGCATTTCACTTGATTACAGCTTGATATGCGTGTTTTCTTTTTTTCTAAATGCTTACGGTCTATATGTCAGCATTTAGAGGTTAAAAAAGCCTTATTTTATGCGGCTTTCAGAGACCGAAACAGCCAAAGTAATGATAGTATATTAAAACCATCAAAAATGCACTTCTAACCGTCCCTTAAGACAGTAAAAGAGCATACATTTCTGTCTGCTTAAAATTCGTTTATCTGTCAACATCAAATTTCAATACCGATTTAGACGGTCCTTGATAAAACCGTAAAGTTAGAAAACAGGCTGTTAAAGCGAATTGCTCAAAAGATAAGTATACTACTTTTATTAAGTGGCATACTTATTTAATTTTATGTCGAACTATTAATATATGAATTCTGAGAGTGTTGAAGGCTTCTTAGACACAGTTTCCAAAAATTTAGACTAGTTTGCAGATGGCGAACTTTCAAAGCTTATGCTTACTACTGCTGAACCTTGAGGTATATCAATTGTAAAATAGCTCTTGAGACATAGCAGTTACCGCGGGAGCAGCATTAACGGCTATGTTTACAATCACCTCTGCTACAGATGTCCTCGTTGAAATTAACCATGGATTAGATTTTTTATTACAAGGTTTAATACGGATTAAAACAATTTAATTGTATAAGAAAAATTTTTTCATTCACGAGTTTGTATATTGGACAAGTAATTAAATATGAGTTTTCAAAAATTAATACTAATACATTTATGTATCTAACTGATAATCTTTTTGATAATCAATTAAAATTAATAACTGCCCATCAAAAAAGTTTTGCTGAACAAAACTGGCAGTAAGGCTATTTTAGCGCTTGTTATTTTGGATATTTGTGAATTTTTCGCAAATATATCAAATAAATGTTGACATTTTTGAGTTTTATGGATATAATGATAATATAATAAGAATGGAGGAATTATAATGTTAGTTGGATTTACATTTGAAAACTTTGCATCATTTTATAATAATACGGAATTTGCGATGACCGTAAGCGGTAATGACAGTAGATATAAGGAATTGAATACATTTTCAACGCCACATGGAGAACTTCTTAAAAGTTGCTTTATGTACGGTGCTAATGGCAGCGGAAAAACAAACTTTATTGGCGCGCTGGCATTTATGAAATATATTGTAACCGCAGAATTAGATGTTCAATCTCGCATTATATCAAAACCGAATCACTTTCTTTTTAACAATGTATCCAAAGATAAGCCGACAAGCTTTTCGATAGCATTTATTATTGAAGGAATTTTGTATGATTATGGTTTTTCGGTATTGAATAACAAAATAATCAAGGAATATCTTGATAAAAAAGATAAAAGAACGGTTAATGTATTTACTCGCAGCGGAAGCAATTTTGAAACTATAAAAATCAATTCAAAAGAATTTAAAAATGTCGAACACGTTATTAAAAATACTCGTGAAGATGTGCTATTCCTTTCATGGGCAAACTTCTGTAATAATGAGATGGCTATGAAAATTTATAAATGGTTTGAGGCGATTCAAATTTTTGATGCTGATGATACCAACCAGCTTTTATCTGTCACTGTTAATTATATGGAAGAACACGAAAATGGCAAAAAAGATATTGTTGAGCTTATGAATAAGCTCGGTATCCCAATTTACGATTTTGAAATGGAAATAACAGATGATAAGATGAGTGAAACGCTTATGGCAGCGCTTAAGAAAAGTTATAAAGAAAAATTTAAAAATATGATGAATGTCAAAAATATTGACTTGAAAGTGAAGCAGAGGGTTTACGACAAGGATTGGGATAATTACACAATATCTGATTTCGGATTTGAATTAGAATCTGCCGGAACAAAAAAACTTTTTGAAATTGCAGGACCAATTATTTCTGCCATAAATAACGGAAGCGTGGTGTTAATTGATGAAATAGACGCACGGCTGCATCCGTCATTGGTGCGCCAATTAGTAATGATGTTTAATTCACTCAGCCAAAATCCCAATAACGCCCAGCTTATCTGCAACACACACGATGTAACCTTGCTTGATGAAGATATTCGCAGAGATCAGATATATTTCCTTGAAAAAGATGAATATGGCGTAAGTAAACTCTACAGCCTTTGCGATTTTAAAGGTATAAGAAAAGACAGTAAAATTTTAAAACAATATTTACTCGGTGTGTATGGCGCCTTGCCTAACATTAAGGATTCGAGCATTAACGGTTAAGGGGGCTTGCAAGATGAACAAATACAAAAGAAAGGCTCCCTCACTTGAATTGCGAGACAAAGTGCTGGTACTTTGCGGCGGTAAGACAGAAGAAATTTATTTTAATAAATTCAAACAGAAGTACAAGTCCGGCTTGAAAAATGTTACGGTAAAGATTACTACATGTAAGTACAGTAATCCAATTGCAATTGTCGATGAAGCTATATCTTTGCAAAATGATTTTGATGAAATATGGTGTGTATTCGATAAAGATGATTTTAAGGACTTTGATGAGGCAATCAAAAAATCGTCACGTTATCCGAAGGTCAACTGTGCATTTTCAAATGAGGCTATTGAATATTGGTTTACGTTATATTTTTCAAACAAAATTGGTCCGATAAACCGCAAAAAGCTAAACGAAATGATAAGTAAACAGTTTGGCATCGAGTACGATAAAAGCAACGCAATTATTGAGCGTGTTTGTGAAAAACTATCTGCTTTTAACATTCAAACTGCTGAGGAATGCGCCAAGCGTGGATATGAGTATCACGAGTTAAACTCAAGTAAAAACTATTCCGATTGGCGCTCCTGCACATCGGTGTTTATGCTGACAAAACGGTTAAGAAAATGGAATGAGGCAAAAAGATAAGGAGGGAATTTTATTGAAAAAAGAGAGTAAAACTGCGTTAGAGCTAATGCGCTTAGAGGGGATTTGTAAACTAATCACAGATAATATTGAAAAGGAAGTTTTAGAAAACAGATATCTTCGTGTTACTGATAAGGGGAAAGTTGATGATTTAGAAAAAGCGATAAAACAGTGTACGAAATCACAACTTATAGATATTATTTCAATATCGCATGAAATAACGGATGATTTAATACAAAAATACTTTGATAATTACAGATATGGTATGAAACCTGGGTTCGTATTGAATTGGGCCAGTGGATTTTCAGGCAAAACATTGACCGAAAATAGTTTGAGAACAGATCTACAAACGCAATTATCTACATATACATACCAAGAAGGCTCATCGTATAAAAATCTGAAGTGTTCTAATGTCGTCAAATGGAATGAACATGGAATACCAGTATTTGAGATAAGTTTAAATTATCTTAAAAAACACAATTACATTGACGAGAATGATAAGTTTAACTATGTGTATGAGATGGTTGAATGTTTTGTTTGGGTGTGTTCCGAAAAAGGTTTCGTCGCAATTTATAATATGCCATCATCTGTTGAAAAGCTAATCAGAAAGGCATTCTACTCGATTTATGGGATAAAAATAATAGGCATATCGTTAGATAAAAAAATATTGGATACTATATTTGATTCATCAAACCGAAAAAAAGTTGCACTAACACAGTTAAAGGACAATCCTAATATGCCTCAAAAAGCCACTTTTTCAGATTCTCAATTTGGACAAAAAGAAACTGAGATTTTGAAAGATTTTAATGATGGATATGGTATTACATCTTGTTTATATGATGAAGATATTAAAGGTGATATTGTTACAATGGGTGTTAACAATAATAAAGGCAAGCTTTATATCAATAAAAATGTAAGTGCTGAGCAATTCAGGCAATGGAGTGTTGATACAATTGTTTCGATTATGAATTACTATTCAGATATATTGTCTGATGCCGGTGTTGAAAAGTTTCATAGTCTTAATTTATTTTCATCTAATGAGTGGAAAAGGATGGGGATTGCTAAAAAAGAACTATTAAAGCAACTCGCACTTGCAATGATAAAAATATCTATCAGCAGCATCGATGTACTTCCTGTAGATATTTCAGCATTAGATTTTTATAAAGCGTTTAGAAACGATAGTCAATATATTTTATACGGAAATTGTTCTACATGCAATGATGACGTGATACCAAAATGTCCAAACTGCAGTTCGCAAAATCTGAAACTTGTAGGCGATAAAATTGTATGTGAATACTGTGGTACCGAACATCGATATTGTGTTTGTGATTGTGGAAATAACATTTTTTACGATGCTATAGATGAAATCATTGCTGTTAATATTCATAACACATTGATAGAAAAAATAGTGGCTGAGATAATGGCTGTAGATTCAAATATACATTTAGATGCAAAAGATACGTATGTTTTGCAAAATGGTCATCTGAAACACATTAGGAAAGATGAATATAATGTCATAATGCCGCAAGATATAGAAGAATTTAAGTCTCTGTATGCCATTGACATCAGAAAAGATATGTTTGAGGAATATAGCAATGATATTGCTAAAATGGGAGAAAAATGCACTAAACCATCAATTGGCGCTTGTAACGAATGTAAATATAATCATGAAATGGAAACAAAAAATTGCATTTTAAAATTATTCACCGTATTTGATGAGTTTATTCCGCAGCCACATCAAGGTCACGAGTTTGGCGACATTAAATTGTCTGTTTCTGTTGGAAGCAAGTCTTACACGTTACAAGGCATATTGAAATCTAATCATTCTAAAATCACTAAATCTTCAACTACCGGTAAAGAGATTTTAAGTCAAGCAATTTCAGGATTGGTAGATGATAGGGTCGAATTATTGGCTATAATTGCACCAGCAACTTTTGATGTGCAGTTGATGGAGAACATTATATTTATTTCCAAACTGACAAAAAAGCATGTTGTTTTTCTTAACAATGATTTTATTTTCAGACTGTACGCTTTATATAATTATAAGTTTTTAAAAGTAGCCTAAGTCAATCGCCCTCGTCGCTTGGTCGCAACGAGGGCTGTTTATATATCTTCCGTTATTATTTTAGGACTTTATATGCATATTCATTCAACATAATTTCTTCTGCAGTATGTTTAAACTGCTCCATAGTAGAAATCCAAGCGAATTGGTCGTTTGCTTTGAGTTCTTCAATTATATATTGTTTAGCAACCAATTCTTTGATGAATGTATTCTTATGATTCGGGTTCAGAGATATTAGGGGATATAGCAATCTCTGATTTTCGTGCATGTTCCACCGTTCTTTTCAAAATATTAATTATATCCTATAAAGCTTTTTATGATTTCTATTTTTACAATATAGTATCAAACCGGTTATATAACTTTTTAATATTTTCAAGTATTTTCCGAGAATTAAATTATCCCATTTGCTCACATAATAATCGCAATATAGTTTTATTATCAAATCAATAATGCCGAATAACGAATCATTGAGCATTTAGAGCAAATTTACCCCTTATTTTATGCGGTTTTCAGAGGTTGAAACAAGCAAAGTAATGATATTATATTAAAACTATCAAAAATGCACTTCTAACCGCCCCTCAAAACAGAAAAAGAGTAACCGTTTTAATGGCTACTCTCAATCCGTTTATCTGTCAATTTCAAATTTTAATATCGCTTTCATCAGCTTTGCCCGTATTTCTTCCGCATACACATAATTGACAATATCGTTCTGTTTTGCAAAATACAGAATATATGCGTTATAATGCGCTAATATTTTTTGCATAGCAACTGTATCGGCGGCAACGGCATTTTTGATTGTTTCAAAGTCGGGCGGAATATATTTATTCATCTTCGCCGCCCTCCATAATCTCACGCAAATTTTTCAAGGCGCGGACATGAATATAGCTGATGTTTTTCTGTGATTTTCCAATCATCTCCGCAATATCTTTCAGCTTGTAATCGGTGAAGTAATACATCAGAATTACATCACGCTTTTTCTTTGGTAATTGTAATAAAGCTTTTCCCAAATCATAATCATTAACAGAAAAGATATATCCAAAGGCTTCAAAGTGATATTGTAAAATAGGGTATGTATCGCATTTCCCGCACTCTAAAAAATAATCGTTTAGGATTTCTTCAAAGGAAACATTGCGCTCTATATATTTGCTGTTTCCTCTGTAAAGATTGATAGCCTGATACCGTATTACCTTTTTGCAAAAGCTGTCAAAACAATGTCTGATATGTTCCTTTTGCTCGTCCGTATATTTCATTGTAATTCCTCCAACATTGATTTTTTGTTTTTCAAAATCAATGCCGGAGGGCGGTGAACGGCAGCAGGGTAAAAGAAAAAGCCGATAATTTGAGATTTCTCTGCAAATTATCGGCTCTGCGTCTGTTGCTTCGTTATAAACTCTGCGTCTTCGCGTCTGGCTCTTTTATAACTTCAATATTAAATTGTTTTGCGTTTACTAAAGTTTCATTTTTACACTTCGGGCAGAACAAGGGAAAGTTTTTTAATTCTGTATCTGCCCGTAATTTTACCCTTGATTTGTTATGACATATCGGGCAAAACAGCCATTTATCAAATTTCATAAATATTTATCGCCCTCCGTTGATTTTTAGTTTTTATTATTTTTATGTGTTAAAAATTCTAATTTGCCAGAGTTGAAAGTGGTGTACCGTTTTCTATTGCAGTATTGATATCCTTTGTGCTTTTGCCTTTCAGCGCTTTCATATTTTCTTCCAAAGTTCCGCCAAACGTATCCGTATATTCTTTCACAGCTTTCAGTCGCTCTGGGGAGGAGTTATATTTTCTGTTTTTTGGCTTTATTTCAAGATTTTCTTCGCTATTTGTATCAATATAGCCTAACACTTCAATCTCGGTATAGATTTCTTCGTTCGTAATCCCCTTTAACGCTGCAAAATTATCTTCAAGCGTTCCGCCGAACGCATTTGTATATGCTTCAACAGCTTTCAATCTTTTTGGGGAAGTGCGGTATTTCATTGCCCTGCTGTTTTCCTCTTTGTTCACATTTTTTACCGAAACTTTCCAATTATCTTTTTTCAGCTTTTCTGATATGGCAAGAACGCGATTGTTTAAGTTTGATTTATCTGTAACGACGTCAATTTCAATATCGTCATTGCGCTCATTCAAATATTTTTTTTCAAAACAGGCAGATACAATTTTATTCATACATTGCTCCGTATCTGCCGTTTGAAGCGGATAGCTTTCCACAAGACTAACAGCGTCCTCGTTCAATGGAACAACGGAAATAACCTTATCGAAGCAATTTACATCAAGCCGCACACTTGGGTTAATATCTATATAGATATAGCTTGACGGGGTGCGGTATGCCAGCGAATGCCCCGAAATCCCCGCAATAAAAATCACGGCGAAGCAAGCGGCGACTGCCATAAATTTTTTATGTGAATAGGCTGTAACATTGATTGTCTGCCCGATTTTATACCCTTTATCCTTTGTCTCGACCATATTTCCGTTTTTTTGAAAAATAATCGCCTTTCCGCCCTTGATGTCCATTACAATGCCCCGCATTATTGCCACCTCCTATATTCGGGGTCAAAATACTCCGAAAGTATTTCATAATTGCCGTTCATAATTAAAATCCCCATAATTAAATATTTCCTATGCCGTTCCAACACCTTTTTATTTACATTCAATGTAGAAAGTACCTGTTTTACAGGAAGTGTTTTTTTCTCATATACAGAAGCAAGTAATTCCTTTTCCCTTACGATATACTTCACAATTTCCACACAGGCAACTCGCGTCTTTCTGAATTTGGGCGCAGCTTTCGGAAGTTCAAAAAATGATATTCCAAACGGCGCAAGCTCCGATTTCAGAGAGAAAATTTCAAGCGCGGTTTCGGACATTTCCGTATTTTTATCCTCTATCTCAAACTCTGTTTCTTCGCCATTATCGTTTTTGGTTGAAAGACTGCTGAACGGCACAACACGGTTATGGCGGATTTTTACCCTATAATAGTCCTTAATTCTGTTATAAATACAAGATTTAGCAAACGAGTGAAAATAGCCTTTTCTTTCCTCATAGCTTGAAACAGCGTCATTAAATGCCGTAAATGCTACGGAAAAAATATCGTCGCTTTCATCTACAAAATGACCGGCCGCCTGTGCCGCACAGCTATAAATGAATGCCATATTTTCTTTGATAAATAACTCTCGCAAAGCGTCGTCCGTCTGTGCTCTCATTACTTTCTCGGCTATTTCCATTCGTTTCTCACTTCCTTGTTCGCCTGTATTCTATTGGTATTCTACCATAAAACGCCCTATTTTTCAATCAGCCACCGAATAAGATTGATTTCATTATCTAAATAAGCGAGAGCAGGAACATCTGTGTGTGCTGCGCCCTCAAATTCAGTCAGCTTTGCGTTTGCGTTTTTCTCGGATAGCTTTTTCATAAAGTCGATGGTATTTTGGGGCTTTACTATCGTATCTTCTGTTCCGACGAAAGTCCATACAGGCATTTGATTTAGGGCAGACAGCATATTTTCCGTAGGACGCATACCGCCGCTGCACGGCGCGATACAACGGAACATATCGGGATAGGAAGCCGCAATATTCCAAACACCCGCGCCGCCTATGCTAAACCCTGTAAGACTGACATTGCTGCTGTCAATTTTATAAGTATTTATCACATTCTGAATAAGGCTCACAACTGGCTGCTTGAATGAAATCCAATCTTGCTGTTCTTCAGGGAGCTGTGGTATCAGAACATAAGCACGAAGATCTCCAAAAACACCATCTGTTAAACTTTGGGTGAATATTCCTGCGGTCAGAAGCTGTTTAGGCTCTACACCTTTTCCGCTTGAGCCGTGAAGATAAACGATTAACGGCATATTTTCTTCGGCGTTTGACGGTGTGTAAAGCCAATAATTTGTTCCGTTAAATTCGTGTAGCGTCATAGGCTCTGAAATAATGATTGTATTGCTGTTTCCGTCCCAATCAACATTAAGGTTAAAACTTTCAGCAATAAAACGCACGGGAACAAGGGTTCTGTCATTTCTTATTTCAGGTGCGGTATCAAGCAAAACCTCATTACCGTTTACATATGCGGCAGTATTTCCGATAGTCATCTCGATAAGTATATCATCTTTTGTTATGGTAATTCCCTGTGTTTCGCCATTCCATATTACTTCTGCTCTGAGCGCTTCCGTAACGGCGCGGATTGGCGCAAGAGTTCTTCCGTTTTCAATTATCGGTTTCACGTTATCATACTTTTCATAATCAATGCTGATACCATTTACAAAAGTGTCAATGGAATAATCTTTTAATTCTTCTTTTATAGCTGCCAGTTCAGCTAAAACTTCTTGTCTGTCAGCAACATCAATATCTTTGAACGACGCTCGTATTTCTTTTAAATATGTAAGCTGTTCGATTTTGGTAGCCTTTACAAGCATCTTCATTTCCCTTAAACGATTGAGAGCGTCTATTTTTTCGGCTTTTTCTTCTAATCTTTCCTGACGCTGCGTGTTTTTATCGCTTGTATTGCTTGAGGTATTCGTTTCTGTCTCCCGTCCGCAAGTCGCTTCTACACTGTTTTCGGACGAGACATTATCGGCAATTTCTATATAAGAAATTGGCTGAACAATATATCTGTGCGTACTGCCCGTTTCCAAATTGCTTATTGTAACAGAGGTTTCTTTTGTCTTTTCAAGCATTTGAACAAATCCCGTTTTATCAAAATATTCAAAGATTTGATATTCCACCGCACCGGCGACAGACTGCCACGAAAGAGTAATGCTGTCAGAAGAAGCGGAGTTAGCTGTTACAATAGGAGCGTCAAGGGTTGCAAGCTCAACCTTTTGTTTTGGTTCAATGCCATTTAATACTTGAATGACACGGAAGCCCACATCTTCATATCCGGCATTGGCCTTTCTGCTTTCCTTGCGGTGTTCTGTCCGGCAAT
The DNA here is from genome assembly GCF_014384785.1 of Congzhengia minquanensis. Classification (NCBI taxonomy): domain Bacteria; kingdom Bacillati; phylum Bacillota; class Clostridia; order Eubacteriales; family Oscillospiraceae; genus Congzhengia; species Congzhengia minquanensis. The sequence continues at coordinate 409,664 of NZ_JACRSU010000002.1, read as the reverse complement.
CCGTTCGTTCAGATTTCCACGAGCCGCCTTTGACGCCAAACTCTGTTGTGCTATCAGCATTGTTCCTTACAGTTGAAGTCCACTCCCAAACATTGCCCCAAAAATCAATCGCTCCGTGAGCGCCTCTTGTAACATCTGCATACTGCTCAACAGGTGTTCTGCTGTCATTTATGCCACAATTAAAATCAGCGTCTTTCGGCATATGTCCCGCCGCCAATTCCCATTCGCTTTCATTCGGAAGCCGATAGGTGTTTGTTCCGTCCTGTTCTGTCAACCATTTGCAATAAGCCTCTGCGTCCGCATAGGAAATATAATTTACGGGATAATCGCCCTCGCCTGCGGAATAATTACCGTTTGTCCAATTAGACGGAGCCTGTACGCCTGTTGCTTTTATAAATTCAGCATATTCCGCATTGGTAACGGGTGTACGCTTAACATAAAGGCTTTCACCTGCGCCCATAACAGGGATATACTCATATTGCGCCGCATTAGAAATTTTCCATTTCAAAAGACGCGTATCAGTAAACCGAAGCATACTGCTGTTGATACGGCTCCAATATGTAATATACATTTCCTGTACAATTTCTTCCATTTCAGCAACAATAGCTTCTCCGCTGGGCTTTCCTGCAGTTTCAGCTTTCAGCTCGGCAAGTTTTGTTTCTTTGCGGTCAAGCACCGCATTGTAATTTTCTATAACAATATCCCGCAAATTAAGATAATTTTCTTCTGTTGGATTTTTTTGATATAGAGAAATCAACTGCTTTGTTTCCTCGCTAAGTTCCGGCTGTTCCGTTTCAATGAAATCGCTGTTTTCGTACATATTTGACGCGCCGACTTCCGTAAATACAGCCGAAATCAGCGTTAATGTCATAATTCCCGTTAAAATCAAACTCATAATTTTTTGTGATAGTTTCATAATAGCTCCTCCTTGCATTTCTCGTTTCAAGCCGCTTGTATTACATAATACGAAACGTAAAATAAAAATTTGGGGGATATTTTAAAAAAATTCATGAAAATATTTGGCAGATTTTTATTTTTCACCGTAGTAGTATTGGAAAGAAATTTTGCAAAAATAGTAGTAATATTTCTGCTTTATTTGTTTCCTATATGAAAGTGCAACAAAAGCATAGATTTCATCTGGATAATGAGTAGAGGAACACCAAAAAGGGTTTGGGAATATCCCCAAAATTAAATCAATTTTATGCAAGTGTGGCTACACTTGCTGTGCTTGCTGTTCTTCAAAAACAGCAAGCAAGGTGGAAATTGCCTTTTCGTGATTGGGTACTCAATCGCTGTGCTTGCTCCTCTATAAAATTTAGTTTTTACGGGAAAGGACGGGATAAGATTGGATAAGAAAAATCAAGAAGACAGGTATGTTTCAATATACAAAATCGGTGGTACAACATACGAAGTTGAAACATCATTTTCAGGCACGGAAACACTAAACAATAAAATAATTCGGTTAATGCTTTCTGAAAAAATACAATCAAAAGGAGCTGACAATTCGGGAAAGGCGCGGTATAATTCAAATATACACTCTGTTTTGTCGGACAACAAAAAGGAGGAATGTTAAATGAATAAGTCCGACACAATGACTGCTTTATATTGCAGGCTTTCACAAGAGGACGCTTTGGACGGCGACAGCAATAGTATCATAAACCAAAAAGCAATTTTAAGCAAATACGCAAAAGATAATCAATATCCAAATCCACAATTCTATATCGATGACGGTTGGAGCGGAACAAATTTTGAAAGACCTTCTTTCAAGGAAATGATAAAGGATATTGAGGACGGAAAGGTTAAAACTGTCATTGTAAAGGATATGTCAAGGCTTGGTCGTGATTATCTGAAAGTAGGCTACTTTTCGGAAATATTTTTCCCTGATAATGACGTCCGTTTAATCGCAATCAATGACGGTGTTGACAGCTTCAAAGGTGATAATGATTTTACCCCGTTCAGAAATCTGTTTAATGATTTTTACGCAAAAGACACATCTAAGAAAATCCGTGCAGTGTTCAAGGCAAAGGGACAAGCCGGTGAACATTTGGGTGAACCGCCTTATGGCTATATGAAAAATCCCGATAATAAAAAGCAATGGATTATTGACGAGCCTGCGGCGGAAGTCGTGAGAAAAATTTATGATTTATGTATTGACGGAAAAGGTCCTACGCAGATTGCAAAGATTTTAAGAAAGGAAAAAGTGCTGACGGTAAAATCATATTATGCGCAAATGAAAGGTAAATCTTTGCCGGAAGAACCATATCGTTGGAGTGAGCAATCTGTTGCACATATTTTAGAGAAAATGGATTACATAGGCTGTACGGTGAATTTCAAAACTTATACAAAGTCATATAAACTGAAAAAACGTCTTGAAAATTCCAAAGAGAATTGGGCAATTTTCTACGGTACACAAGAACCGATTATTTCAAAGGAACAATGGGAACGGGTACAGGAATTAAGGCAAAACAAGCGGCGTAATACAAAAACAAATAAGCAAGGATTGTTTTCGGGATTGATATTCTGCGCTGACTGCGGAAGTAAACTTCATTTTGCAACCTGCAAAAGATTTGACAGCGCACAAGACCACTACCGTTGTTCGCAGTACAAAGGTAATACAGGAAGCTGTTCCGTCCATTTTATCCGTGAAGAAACTTTGAAGAAAATCGTACTAAATCAAATTTTTCAAATTACGGCAATGATGTACGACAATGCGGACGAGTTTTTTAATCTTGTGGCAAGGCAGCAGTTAGACGAGCAGGAAAAAGAAATACAATCAAAGAAAAAGCAAATATCAAAAATCCAAAAACGAATTACAGAGCTTGATAAAATATTCAAACGAATTTATGAGGACGATATAACAGGCGCAATCTCACACGAACGGTTTTTGAAATTGTCTGCTGAATATGAAACCGAACAAAAAGACTTACAAAAACAGGCAGATGAATTTCAACAGAAAACAGCGGAGTTTGACAGACAGCAAACCGACTTTAATCAATTCAGACAGATAGTACGAAAGTATGTAGGCATAACGGAATTAACGCCGACGATTGTCAATGAGTTTGTCAAGAAAATTATCGTCCACGCTCCCGATAAATCAAGCGGACATAGAGTACAGAAGATACAGATTGTTTTTAACTTTATCGGTGAATTTATCCCGCAGGACGAATTTATCCCCGATAAAAAGAAAGTTCCGCAGGAATATCATCCTGCGGATATTACTTCCTTATTACCCTCTGCATTTCCGGCGGGGTGTTTTTTTATTTTAATAATCTAATGTTGTTCCTGTAATGATGTTATAAATTAATACCTGATTGCCGGTGCTGTTGGGATGTTTTTGGTCAGAAACAACAATTTTTGCTGTATGTTTTCCCTTTGAACCAAGATTAAAGTTGTTATATCCTAACACAAGCTGGTTTGAAGTGATATTGTTATAATAGGTTTCACCGGAACCAACCTTAACGCCGTCAATATAAACGTCATACCTTCCGCCAACAATATTCAGACCGTGTTCAACGGCGAATACATTGCCTTCAAATTCAAACTCGAAAGAGTCACCAGGTGTTACAGACTTCACAAATTGTTTTGGGTCGGTGCCGCCGGTTGTCCACTTGCTGTCTTCAGCAAAAGTTGCTGTTTGTGAGGTTGTGAAACTGGTGTTCACACCGGTGCTTTCAGGAACAAGTTTATCTGCGCGGTCAAGGGGCTTTTGATAATAGCGTCCTGTTTCTAAGCATTTTTTAATTTCATTAAAATACACTGCATATCCTAAATCTGACGGGTGAACGCTGTCCTTTAAATAGCCGGCCTCTTTTGCATTTGCACCGTTTAATTCACGCTTGAGCGCATCTTTCAAGCTGATTTGCGGTATGCCATAGAATTCCGCCACCTGTTCATGGTAAGCTGTTGGGGTAGTGTAAGTTTCATTCGTTGTATAAAGGAACACGATATACGGAACTTTTTCTAAAGCTAACAGGCTTCTCACGATGCCTTCCATATATCTTCTGGTATCGTTTCCACTGTCGTTTACTGCAAATTCAACAAACACAATGTCAGGATCTTTTGAAACTACGTCGCGGTTTAAGCGGAGCAGGCCATACTGCGACGGTGTGCCGCCAACACCCATGTTGTGCCAGGTTACATCTCTGTCTGCTGTTTTAAAGGTGCTTTCAAACCATTTGCCAGTCAGCGCTGCATAGCAAGTTTCCTTTGAATTTGAAGAACCGGTTCCCTGGGTAATGGAACCGCCTAAAAATACGACGTTCACATGGTCATCGCCTTTAAAGGGATCGTTGTTGGCGTTCATAAAGGTCACTTCCTGCACATCTGCCACAGGTTTCAGGTTTTCGTCCCACAAGAGGAGTTTTACCGTAACGGCGTTAGATAGCACAGAGATATTTGAACCAAATATTTTTTCGCCGTCTGTGAAGTTTACCGGCTCTGAGTTGATTGCAACAAGCTTGCCGTTTGTGTCATACTGCGCAATATATGCGGTGTAGGTGCCTTCAATTCCCGCGGAGCTGATGCTAACCTGCCAGTCGACAGATTTCTGATCGTCGCCAACATAAATTGAGGTGTCTAATGCCATTACCACTTTTCCTGCAAATGTGCCGGTTGCGCTGTGGCCTGCATTGCCATTTACATCAATGGGGATAACTTCAAACTCAAGAGTTTTACCAAACAAATCGTTCGAAGCTTTAATGGTTGCTTTTCCTGCTTCATCGGCCTTTGCCGCTGCGATGAACGAGCGGGAATCGCCATTAACCGCATAGATTTTGATAATGGACTGGCCGCCGGCCTCTTGTGTATCTTTTCCGCTTACCATTTCAAAATCCCATGTAACGGTGATGAAGTCAGACGTTGTAAGATTTGTTTTATCGCTGGTAACTGTTACATTGGATGCTTTAAACTCAGCTTCTTTTTCATCAACAGGAGGCGTAACGGAGCTTTCCTGTTCCACAATGGAAATGTTCGCCAGGCTGAAGTTCGCCGACTCGTCTGTATCAATTGAGAATTCCGGCATGCGGTAGTGGCTGCCTTCGTAATTACATTCATACTCAAATTCATATTTTGTCCAGGTGCTTTCCAATGCCAAATTTGAAGTAAACGTTGCGTCGTTTGTGCTTACCCAGCTTTCACCGTTATAATATTCATAGTTCCACGCGGTGGGGGCTGCCTGGTCTTCGTAGCCGTTTACAGACTTCATTCTACCGAAATAGTCGTCTTTTACAATTTTTTCATTGGCGTTTGTTAGATTCAATGTAGAAGATTCGTGGCTGTTGCCCATAGAACCGGAGAACAGCATGAACGGAACATCACCCGTTTCACCTGTTTTTTCACCGTAGCCAACACCTAAATAATCTGCACTTCCGGGAGTGTTAATTGTTTTTGTTCCGCCGCCGTTCTTCACCGTAATGGTGGTTTCCTCTCCGTTACGTTCGTCCCCGATAATGGAACGGTCCATCACAGGAAGCAGATTTTTGCCGACTGCCGCGTCGTTGTCAGCTTTTGCCCAGAACGAAACGGTATATTTTTTCTTGTTGTCAATTTCAACTTCCTGGTGCATTTTGCCGTCAGCTTCTGTCAGCTTTAAAACATTTTCGTTGGCCAAGCCGGAGGCTTCAGCAAAGGAGCTGTCGGCTGTAATGGTGCCGTCGCCTAAAGCAGACGGGGTAAAGGTATCTGCGCCGGCTTTATAAAAATCGCTTCCGGAGCTTGCTTTTCTTCCGTCATAATGTGAAAAGCAGGCAGTGGAATCAGATGCGGCTGCAACTGACATGTCGCCGTTATACACAATGTTTGTGGGTTCCACTTTAAAATCATCAAGATAAACAACAAAGTCGTTTGCCTTGCATTTCACAGTTTCACCCTGCGCATTTTCATATGAAAAATAAATTGTTTCTCCGTTGTCGGGGTCGGTAACGGCAACATCATTTTTTGGCAGTTTAAATCTTAAATCAAATGTAGTATTCCATTCATTTTCAGAAGACCGGGAAAGAGACTCGTTTAACGTTTCGCGGTAATAGATTTCATAATACTTCCAATCTGTGTCATATTCAATATCCAAGCTTAAATTCGGCCATTTATCTTTCCGGCGCTCTAAGCGCTGTTCAGAAGTCCTCTCCTGAATAATCCACATGGAGCCTTTGGGATTTGCTTTAGCAAATTCCACAACCGCTTCCGATGTTTTAGCCCAAAAGCTGATTTTATAGGTGCGGTTATACCAAAGCTTTTTACTGTTGTCAGAAATTTTAGTATTTAAATCCATCAAACCGTCTTTTGAGCCGCCATATACCATCATAAGTGATTTTGTGGAATCCGGCAAAGCATCGGGCGTATCATCTACAAATTTTACAGAAGCGGCACTTTGGGCTGCGTAGGTAACGCCGTCGCCGCTGCCGGACAGAGTTCCTTGCTCAAAATCGTTGTCCCAGAAAGCCAGTTCTTGGGGTTCCGGCTCCGGCTCTGTGTCGTTGGAATGAGCAGCGGGCTGCAGGCATGCATTGTCTATGGCATATTCAATCCAATAGTCTTTTGACGTTACCGTAGATGATACCGTCACCTCTTTACGGGAATCCTGAAATTCCTGTGTGAAATCGGAAGCGGTGGCAATGGTATGGGCAGCAGAACCAAACCGGAAAAAGAGTTTCATATTGGCCAGCTCGTTGGGTTTTAAATAGCGGCCGCCACTTAAAGCACGCGGCAATGTAAACGTTGTTTTCATTGTGGCCCATTCGCCGGAAATTGTTCCGTCAGGGTTTTTGTCAAAAATTGTGTCACCTTTTACAGAAAAATTAATGTAATATGATCCCGTGTTCTTTTCATCTGTGGTGCACGCTGCGTCTGCGTATGTAGTTGCGCCCTCTGTCATGATAAATACATTAACATTTGGCTGAACTGCATAGTTTTGCGCAGACAAGAGTTTTATGTCCAGTGAAAGCGCATATTCTTTTTCGGGTATCAGTTTCACGCCGGAAATGCCGTCGTTTGAAATGCCCTGGTTGCCGGATTTAACCTCAATATGTGATGCAACTGCACCTTTTGAGCCGTTGGCACCTGGGGTGTAATATGCAGAGTTTACGCCTGCGGTTTGAAATGTTCCATTAGATACATTATCAAGCTTCATATCTGCATAGCTGAAGTCATTCTCATTTTCAAATGAGAAGAAGAATGCCTCATCTTCTTTCAAATATGAAGAGGCATTTGCCGCTTGAACCGTGACAGCGCTGAGCGTGCTCATCAAAAGTGCAAGCGAAAGAATGAGTGAAAAGATCTTTTTCATATACATTTTCTCCTTGTAAATTTTATATTACAATATTATTATATCATATTCAACAAAATCTTCAACACAAATATTGCAAATTATGTGCATATTTTGTGATGAATATTGCGTTATTGTATAAGAAAATCCCCGCAGGATTTATATCTTGCGGGGATTGTTTTTATTATTTTACTATTTTACTATTCTTGTACCCATGAACCGGTCATGATGGTAAAGAAGCGGTTTTGAATGTTACCGCCGGACGAGTTCGGACCGGGAACCATTTTCAGTTCAACCGTATGCTCGCCGTAATCTAAATCGAATAGTGCGGAGTTATCCTTGCACACCCTTTGATAACCGGTTTGACCATTGTAGTGTACGTCAAAGGTCTTTACCAGATTGCCGTCGACACGAACCTCAATGTTTCCGGCGTCGTTGTGCAAACCATATTCAAAGGCAAAAATATCGCCTGTGAAATTAATCGTCATCGTGTCGCCTACGGTTGTGGAATGTACGTAGTTACTTCCGGTGCTCCAGTTGCCATTCAGTTTTACAACGCTGCTGTCTGTGGCGGAAATAAAGTTCACTTCTGCAATAGTGCCGCTGTTTTCCATGAGTTTGTCACTGCGAACTACCGGCCGGTGATAATATCTGCCGCTTTCAATGCAGCGAATCACTTCGTCGACAATGATTTGATATCCGGCGGCGTTGGGATGTGTGCCGTCAGAGAAGAAGTCAGAGGCAGGTTTTCCTGTTTCTGCAAGTACTGCTTTGTAAGCTTCTAAATCGTCAATTAACGGCAGATTATAGAAGTCAGCCACCTGATTGCCGTAACCATTTGATTGGGTAAGGTTTTGGTTTGTGCTGCGCGTAAAGATGATATAAGGTGGATTATCCATTTCCATCAAAGTGCGAACAACACTTTCCATGTTTCTTCTTGTGTCGCGGCTGCCGTCATTTATGGTATGGCTGAAGAACACAACGTCGGGCTCTAACGCAACTACATCGCGCAAAACTCTCACTAAGCTATATTCAGTTGTAGTTCCGCCAACACCTTTATTCGTGCACGTTACTTTTACATTGTCTGTCGCATATGTTTGCTCAAACCACTTACTAACTTTGGTAACCCATTTGTTTTCTTCTGAACCTGCACCTGCGCCTGCGTAAAGCGAGTCGCCTAAGAATACAACGTTAATTTGGTCGTCGCCGGCAAAGGGGTCTTTGTTCACCGGCATCAGTTCAACCGTTTTTACGCTGGCCAACGGTGTGAACGTGTCGCTCCAAACCATCAACTTCACTTTCACTGCACTGTCCAACACGTTAATGTTAGAACCAAAGGTCTTTTCACCGTCTGTGTAAGAAATGGGTTCTAAGTCAATTTTCACAAGTTTATTGTTTGCGTCGTATTGCGCAATATAGGCAGAAGCCGCACCGGTTTCTGCTGCTGTTACGTTCACTGACCAATTGACAGATGTTTTGTTTAAATTAATGGCCAGGTCAGAGGTCATGGCAAGTGTGATTTTGCCGCTAAATAAGGCAGTGGCGCTGTGACCGCAGTTGCCGTTTTTATCTACGGGAATTACTTCAAATTCTAAGTTCTTGCCGAACAAATCCTGTGTTGCTTTAATGTCTGCCCTGCCGGCTGCATCTGCTCTTGCAGCTGCAACAAAGTAGCGGTTTGCACCGTCGTTAGCGTAAATTTTGATAAAAGATTTTCCATCTGCTTCTTGAGTATCTTTGCCGCTTTCCATTTCAAAATCCCACGATACGTTGATAGAATCGGAGGTGGTAAGAGATTCTTTGCTGCTGGTAGCAGAAACGTTTGAAGCTTTAAATTCGGAAGGTGTATCTGCCGGAGGCGGGGTTACAGGTTCTTCTCCAGATTCCTGTTCCACAATGGAAATGTTCGCCAGGCTGAAGTTAACGGCCTCGTCCGTATCAATGGAGAATTCCGGCATACGGTAATGGTCTCCTTCGTAATTGCATTCATAGTCGAACGTATATTCTTTCCAGCCTTCTGTTAAAGCCAGGTTAGAGGAAAACTCATCCTGGTTGTTTGTGCTTACCCAGCTTTCACCGTTGTAATATTCATAGTTCCAAGCTGTGGCAGGGGCTGCTTTTAATCTGGTAAAGTAGTCGTCTTTTACAATTTTTTCACCGGCCGCAGTCAGATTTAAAGTAGTAGAACTATGGCTGTTGCCCATAGGCCCCGAGAACAACATGAATGGAACATCGCCTGTTTCGCCGGTTGTGTTGCCATAGCCCATACCAAGATTATAGTCAGGGTTTGTAGGGTCGTTAATGCTAACCTTTGCGCTGTTATCTTTCGGTGTGATTTCAATTGTCGTGTCGTCGCGCATATCTCCAATGATGGAACGGTCCATCACAGGAAGCAAATTTTTACCAACAGCTGCACCATCGTCAGCTTTCGCCCAGAACGAAACGGTATATTTCTTCTTGTTGTCAATTTCAACTTCCTGGTGCATTTTATCGTCTGCTTCTGTCAGCTTTAAAACGTTCTCGTTGGCAATGCCGGAAACTTCGGCAAAGGTGTTGTCGGCTGTAATGGTGCCGTCACCCAAAACAGCGGGCGAGAAAGTGTCGCTTCCGGCCAGGTAGTAGTCCTGACCGTTATTTTTAGTTCTGCCGTCATAGTGAAGGAAAGGAATTGTGGAATCAGCGGCTTCAGCAATTGCCATGTCGCCGTTATACACAATGTTCGTGGGCTCCACTTTAAAATCGTCTAAATAAATTTCGAAATTCTTGGCTTTTTCCGTTACCGATTCGCCGGCCAATGTTTTATATGTATATGTTTTATCTCCATCTGCGTCCGTCGCGGGTGAGTCGCTTCTGTTACCGGGAAGTTTAAATCTGAAATCGAAAATGGTTGTCCAGCCGTCATTTTCAGATGACCGGGAAAGGGATTCATTCAGGGTTTCACGGTAGTAGATTTCATAATATTTCCAATTTGTATCATATTCTACTTTCAGCTCCATGTTGGGCCATTTGTCCTTCCGGCGTTCTAAGCGCTGTTCAGAGGTACGTTCCTGAATAAAGTGCATGGATTTTCCGGTGTTTTTTGCGTAATCTACAACAGCCTGAGAAGTTTTTGCCCAAAAGCTGACTTTATAGGTTCTGTTATACCAAAGCTTTTTGCTGTTGTCGCCGGTTTTGATTTTAAGGTCTAAAAGGCCGTCAGCGGAGTCTTTATAAACTGCTTTAAGAGCCTTGGTAGAATCCGGCAACTCCTCCGGTGTGTCGTCAGTAAACTCTGGAGTGTAGCTCATGGCTTCGTATAAAAGGCCGTCTTCGCCTGTGCCTAATTTTCCGCTCTCAAAGTCCTGATCCCAAAACGCCAGCTCCCGGGGTTCTGGCTCGGGTTCGGGATCAACAGATTCAGAGGTGTAAGCTGCGGGAAGCAGGCAAATGTCGTCTAACGCATACTCAATCCAGTAGTTTTTTCTAACTTCGTTTGGCCTTACCGTAACATCTTCACGTGTGGCCTGAAATTCAGGTGTAAAGTCAGATGCGGTGGCAATGGAATGTTCCGACGAGCCAAACCGAGCAAAAATCTGAAAATTGGAAAGTTCCCCGGCTTTTACAAAACGGTTGCTGCTAAACTGCGTGGGCACTGTGAAAGTGGCTTTTAAGGTCGACCACTCGTCAGAAATGGTGCCGTCGCTGTTTTTGGTAAACACCGAATCGCCCTTCACTTTAAAAACAGAGTAGTAAGAGCCTGTTGAGGACTCGCCTTCGGTGCATGCCGCATTGCTGTATGTTTTGGTGTTTTGCGTCATAATAAAGAAATTGACGTTGGGGCATACAGCATAGTTATAAGCTGACAACAGCTTAATGTTCATGGAGATTTCATAATCTTTTCCAGGAATCAGCTTGATGTTGTTAACCCCCGAGTTTTGAATTCCCTGGTTCCCCTCTTTTACCTCTGTGTGCACGGCAACCGCGCCGGCAGAGCCGTTGGCTCCGGGGGTAAAATATGTAGCTGCACCTGCTGTTTGAAACGTGCCGTCTGATCCATTGTCAAACTGCATGTCGGGTTCGTCTAAATCGCTCTTGTTCTCAAATGAGAAAAAGAACGCTTCTTCTTCTTTGAAATAAGAAGACGCATCTGCCGCGTGCACAGTGATGGCGCTGAATGAACTCATCAATAGCGCAAGCGAAAGAATGAGTGAAAAGGTCTTTTTCATAAACTTTCTCTCCTTGTAAATTTTAGTATACATTCTTATTATACCATATTTCACAAATTCTTCAACACATATATTGCAAATTATGTGCAAATTTTGCAACAATTATTGCACTTTTTGTAAAAAGCTTCCTTAATTGACACAATTTTATATGAAATAATCATGAATATTTTGCTCTCTGTTAAAAAAATACTTTACAATGGCCCAATTTTGTAGTAATTTAATATAGAAAGAATTTTTTTTAAAATGGGGTGGCTGATTTGGCAGAGTTAGATTTTTGGCTGTGGCTGTCTTTAAAAGAAAATTTGGGACACAATAAAATCACCCATCTTTTAGAAATTTTTGAATCTCCTGAACAAATTTTTAAAGCCGCAAAAAAGAAGCTGGCTGAGGCTGCCGGGTTAAGCAGTGACGAGGTTCATATTTTGTCTGATAAGGATTTAACGTCCTGCGCCCGGGTGAAAGAACAGTGCCGAAAACTTGGAATTCGGATTTTGACCTATGACAGTCCGTTCTATCCGGACAAGCTCCGGCACATTCCAGACCCGCCCTACGTGTTATATGTTTTAAGCCGCAAGCGGATTAATTTAAACGACCGGCCCTGCATTGCCATGGTTGGAAACAGGCTGATGACGGAGTATGGCAGATGTGCAGCAATGGATATTGCTAAGGGGCTGGCTGCGGCCGGCGTTGTTGTCGTCAGCGGAATGGCCCGCGGCATTGACGGCGCTTCCCACTCCGGCGCGCTTTCTGCCGGCGGCATAACAGTAGCGGTTTTGGGCTGTGGCTTGAATATTGCATATCCTCCCGAGCATTCGGAGATGATGGAGGCAATTAGCATAAACGGCATGGTTCTTTCAGAATATCCGCCGGGCACGCCGCCGCTTCCTCAAAATTTTCCTGCAAGGAACAGAATAATCAGCGGCATCTCAGACGGCGTGGTGGTTGTAGAAGCGCCGGAAAAGAGCGGCGCGCTGATAACGGCAAATTATGCGCTTCAGCAGGGAAGGGACGTGTTTGCAGTTCCCGGCGACATTACCCGCGGACACAGCAGGGGAACCAACAGTCTGATTCGTCAGGGCGCTGTTTTGGTTGCATCTGCAATAGATGTTTTAAGCGAGTATGAGGATGTGTACATAAATACATTAAAACAATGCATAAATAATTCAGAGGAAGAATATAAAGAGGAAAAGGAGCCGGACAGCGCAGCTTTTGCGCCGCTTACTGACGCAAGGTACGACGGTCTGTCCGAAACCGCAAAAAATATATTGACGCGCCTGTCGCTTGACCCCGTGCATTTTGACAATTTACTGAATGCAACGTCGCTGTCTGCGGATGAGCTTTCCTCAGAACTTACGATGCTGGAAATCGGAGGATTTGTAAAAACGCTTCCGGGGAAGAACTTTATTTTAAACGTCTGATACAAAAAGAGGAGGCCTAAAATGGCAAACAATTTGGTGATTGTGGAGTCGCCTGCCAAGGCGAAAACAATTAAACAATATTTAGGAAAATCATATAATGTGGTAGCTTCCATGGGACATATCAGGGATTTGCCCAAAAGTCAAATGGGGGTAGATTTAGAACATCATTTTGAACCGAAATACATTACAATCCGCGGCAAGGGCGAGCTTTTGTCAAAGCTGAAAAAAGAGGCAAAAAACGCAAAGAAAATTTATCTTGCAACTGACCCCGACCGTGAGGGCGAAGCAATTTCATGGCACTTGGCAAAGCTTTTAAATATAGATGAAACATCTAACTGCAGAATTACGTTTAACGAAATTACAAAAAATGCAGTGCAGACAGCCATTAAAGAACCGCGCCCCATTGATTTGGATTTGGTGAACGCCCAGCAGGCCAGAAGAGTGTTAGACCGGATTGTGGGCTATCAAATCAGCCCGATTCTGTGGCGCAAGGTGAAAAAAGGCCTAAGCGCCGGGCGGGTGCAGTCTGTTGCCACCAGGCTGATTGTTGACCGTGAGCGGGAAATTGAAAATTTTATTCCCGAAGAATATTGGACGGTAGACGCAAAACTCAAAACCCAGGCAGGAGAAGAGTTTGAAGCGTCGCTAAACAGCTGCGACGGTAAAAAGATCAAACCGGAAAAAGAGCCGGAAGTGAAAGCAATTTTAGACGAGCTGGCACAGCAGGAATTTGTAGTGGACAATGTGAAAAAAGGCGAGAAAAAGCGTAATCCCGCTCCGCCGTTTACCACCAGCACTCTGCAGCAGGAGGCGTCGAGAAAGTTAAACTTTACGGTGAAAAGAACCATGATGGCCGCCCAGAAGCTATATGAAGGCGCGGCGGTGGAGGGCCACGGCACCGTGGGTTTAATCACCTACATGAGAACCGATTCGTTAAGGCTTTCAAACGACGCTATAGCAGACGCGCGGGAGGAAATTAAAACAAAATATGGCGACGCACTGCTTCCGGGAAAGCCAAATGTGTATAAAACAAAAAACAGCGCCCAAGATGCGCACGAGGCAATCCGCCCCACCTATGCGTCGATTAAGCCTGCCGATTTAAAAGAATCGCTTCCCGCAGATATGTATAAGCTTTATAAGCTGATTTGGGAACGGTTTATTGCCTGCCAAATGAAGCCGGCGGTTTATGAAACGGTAAACGCCGATATTAAAGCCGGCAGGTTTGGTTTTAAGGCCAGCGGCTCAAAGCTGGTTTTTAAAGGATATATGAGCGTATATGTGGAGGGACGCGACGACGATAAAACAGAAAAGGACAAGGTGCTTCCGCCCCTTTCAAAAGATGAAATTTTAAAGCTGTTAAAGCTTTTGCCCAACCAGCATTTCACCCAGCCGCCTCAAAGGTTTACGGAGGCAACGTTGATTAAAATGCTGGAGGAAAAGGGCATTGGCCGTCCCAGCACCTACGCACCGACCATCACCACAATTACAGCGCGGGGATATGTCACGCGTGAGAAAAAGCAGCTGCTTCCAACAGAACTGGGTTCGGTTGTTACCGACATTATGACGGAGCATTTTCCGAACATTGTAGGCATTGCATTTACCGCAGATATGGAAAAGGATTTGGACGAAATTGAAGAGGGCGAAATCGACTGGGTAAAAATCGTAGAAGATTTTTACGGCCCCTTTGAAAAGACATTGAAAACGGCAGATGAGAAAATCGGCAAGGTGAAAATTGAGGACGAGAAGTCTGACGTTATCTGCGAAAAGTGCGGTCGAACCATGGTGTATAAAATGGGCAGGTTTGGAAAGTTTTTAGCGTGCCCAGGCTTTCCGGAGTGCCGGAATGCCAAGCCCATTGTGAAAGAAACCGGGGCAGACTGCCCCAAATGCGGCAAAAAGATTTTGGAAAAGAAATCGAAAACAGGCAAAACCTATTTTGGGTGCGAGGACAACCCAAAATGTGATTTTATGACGTGGGATATGCCCGTGGCAGGTGAAAAGTGCCCGAAATGCGGCGGCCTGCTGCTTTCTAAAAAAGGCAAAAAGAAACAAATTGTCTGTGCAAATCCCGACTGCGGTTATACAAAAGAATAAAGAAAAAGGCTGTACAGTAACGCTGTACAGCCTTTTAAAGTTTTAATAGTTAAGCACGGTGATTTGTGCACATTCGATTTTCGGAACAGTAAAGGAAACATATCCTTCTTTTTGGGTAAACGGAATTTCTTCCATTGACGGCGCCAAATAAACCTTTTTAATTTCTTTTTCCGTTTTAATTTTTACATCTATGTCGAATACCGGCACAATGTCTTCAATAATTTCAACACCGCTTCCACGTTTTACAGGAATGGCGTAAAGGGTGTGGCAAACCAGTCTGCTGCTTTCAGCCTGGTCCATCAGCGTGACAACGCCCTGGGCCGGGAGGCTGGTTTCAAGGGTTTTTCTTTCAGCAAGCAGTTTGTCTAATGTGTGCATTACAACACGCTTTGCAATAAGCGAACCCCGGGTTGCATATTCGGTGAAAATTTCCCACCCGATGTATGCGCCGTCCTTGCCTTCCGTTATGCCGGCACCGCCGTAAACGCCGGAAGAGGGGGCGTGTCTGTGAGAGCAAAAATGCTCTGCCGTTCTGTTAAAGTAGGGGTCACGGCGGGAGGCAAGCTCTTCGCCTGTGGTTTCGCATTTATAGCCCTGCGCATAGATGATGTAGTCAGAAATGTCCATATCGGGAATGTCAAAACCGGGACGCAGATAGTCCGGGCAAAATTCATTTTTGCCAACAAATTTTGCACCCAGGTCGAAAGCAAAACTGTCGTTTTCTTTTTTCAAACCAGCCGTGCCGGTGGCTAAAATTTTGCCGCCGTTATCTAAAAACGACTGTATTTTCTTTTGAAATCCCTCATCTAACCGAACGGCATCCGGCAAAATCAGCACGCTGTATTTGTTAAAGTCCGATTCAAAATCCACCACGTCGAACAGATAGTGGCCCTCCAGCAGCATGCGCACAGCGCCTGCCGTTGCACCGGAAACCCTTGCGCTGTCTGATGTTTTATAATAAGTCGCGGCAGCCTCGGTAGAAAACAGGGCAATGTCGGTTTTTGCCGTAACATGATCCAGCCACGGCTCTTTTTCTTCTAACTCTTTATAGGCTGCGCCAATGAGGTTATAGGTGGCCATGTCCATTTCACCGTTGGGGGCTAACTGGTCTCCCACAGAGGATTTTGCGCCGTTGGCCGCGGCTAAGGCCGCCTCGTAGCGCAGTGCATTTTTGTGTTTAAATCCGCCGAACTCACCCCACGATTCGTGAAACTTTCCTGTCATACCCAAAAATTCTTTCCCCAGCCCTTGTGCGTAGCGCGCAGACAGCGGAAAATGGTCGTAGCCCCAGCCGCCGGTGGGCAGGCTTTCCAGTTCTAAATGGGTGTTAAAGTCCGCCAAGTCGCGCCTGCCGTTTACAATGTGGCCGCCGTTATGGAAAACAGGCAGGCCGGGTTTTACAGAATCGATGGTTTCGCGCACACTGCGGCAATAGTTTGCATAAACCCGCTCTGCCAGGTCTAACGCATCGGCTTCGTTTGCAGGGTCTTTGCCCTCAGCAATGAGCTGAGCAACACAAGCGGGACAGTAGCATTTTCTCACCGACATAATATCTAAAAAGATGCCGTCGGCGTCGTAACGTTCACACACCTCTTTAATCTGCGCCAGAAGATAGGGTAAATAAGGCGTGTTTAAACAAAACATATGATATCTGGGAATTGAAAAGTCTGGCATCAATATGTTGCCGTTTTCGTCCCGGTAGTGGGCCAGCCATTCGGGATGTTCCTTTGCAGCTTTTTCGTCGTAACCCGCGCTGATGTAAACAGGCGTTTTCACGCCAATTTCGTGGGCCGCCTCAATCTGCTCTTTTAGTAAATCGAAAGAAAGGCCGGGGTGCATTTCGTTGGCGTCGGACGGATGGTAAGCCCAGCCGTGATGACACTTTGAAAACACGGTGATGGAATTCACGTGTCCGGCTTTTAAAGCTTCCTGAAACTGTTTTTTCGAAAAACGCGAGCCAATGTCGTCAATTTTTTCTGAAGTATGAAAGTCTAAATGTACCTGTCTGAAATTCATTTTTCCGCTCCTTTATTTTCTTAAAAATTTAGGTTAAATAGATTATATACCACGTTGATTTTAAAGTCAACAATATTCATTGACAATCCAATATAAAATAATGCTTGACAGGAAACGAATTTTCAGATAAGGTATAAATAATATCAGGCAGGGGAGGAAACTTTTATGTTAAGTGAAGCTTCCAAAAAACGCTACAGCGCTTTTTGGCAGAACGATGCAACAGACCGTTTTTTGGTATATTTGTCTGCGCCCGATGGCAGCAAAAGCCCGGCACCGGATTTTTCCGGACTGACAGAGGATGAGGTTAACTGGAAAGTACGCATGGATTTTGAATTCCGCGTGCTGCGGGAAAAGGAACGTATTTTGCATACAAATTATTATTGCGACGGGTTCCCAACCATATTTACAGATTTTGGACCGGGTTCCTTGGCGGCTTGCATTGGCGGAAGCTTCCAGGTGGCAAAAGACACTGTTTGGTTTGACCGCAATCCGATTATAAAGAATTGGGACAGCTGTCCCGAAATTAAAATTTATAGAAATTCTGAAATGTGGCAGGCAACGGATACCTATACCAAAATGCTCTGCGAGGCAGGAAAGGGCATTTTCTATACCTCCATTGCCGACATCGGCGGAACGCTTGACATTGCCGCGTCACTCAGAGGCACCAGCGAGCTGTTGTTGGACGTGTATGACCATCCTGAACAGGTAAAGGAACTGGTGAAAAAAATTCAGCCTGTCTGGAAAGAGGCGTTTTTCCATTTAAAAAGTATAACAGACGGCTATCAGGACGGCGTAACAAGCTGGATGCCCATTTGGTGCGAAAAAGCATATTTTCCGCTGCAGTGCGACTTTTCCGCAATGCTGTCTGCGGATATGTTTGAAGAATTTGTCCTTCCGGACTTAATTTATCAAACAGAGTATCTGGATCACTCCATTTACCATTTGGACGGACCGGGTGAACTTCAGCATGTTGACCACCTGCTTTCCATTCCGCGTCTGAACGCCATTCAATGGATTCCGGGGGCCGGCAATGCAGATGTTGCCGACGAATGTTGGTTTGAGCTGTATCAAAAGATACAGGCAGGCGGAAAGGGCTTGGTTTTGTTTGTTAACAGGCCGGAGATGCTTGAAAATCTGTTAAAGCACATTTCGCCCAAAGGCGTTTATATTTATGTGACAGACACAGACGATTATACGGCTAGACAATTAAAGGAACTGGTGGAAAAAACAAAAATATAACATTAAGGTGCAACTGTCTTGTCGGCAATAAAAGCGGATCATATTGAAAATATAAAGAAATGGAGAGACCGTTATGGAATTTATATCATACAAAGACACCTCTGTCAGATTATCGGGGCGGTGGGATACGGAACGGTTCGGCGCGGCTGTAACCACGGCGCCGGGGGGCACAATAGAACTTGCGTTTTGTGGAACATGCGCTGTTTTGCACTTTGACACAGACTGGAACGAACATCCTTTTCCCCATCTGTATCTTAGCGTGGACAATGGTGCGAAAATGGAAACACCTTTAAACCGGTATTTACGGATTGAGTGCGAAACAAGCGGGGCGCATTTTATCACGGTTGTCTTAAAGGGCGCCATGGAGCAGCAGCACCGCTGGCATCAACCGCTGGTGGGCAAACTTTCCTTTTTGGGATATGAAGCAGAAAAAAGCGGCACATTGCCGCAAGACGACCGCCGCGTAATTGAATTTATCGGCGATTCCATCACCGAGGGAGTTTTAATCGACGCATTTTATAACGACGAGCGCATAAACCAGAAAAACAGGCCCAACCAGGACGATGTAACCGCCACCTATGCATATCTTTCCGCCCGGGCTTTGGGGCTGAAGCCGGTCATTATGGGTTACGGCGCAGTGGGCATAACAAAGGGCGGCTGCGGCTCTGTGCCAAAGGTGATAGAAGCATATCCCTATAACTTCAGCGGTTCTTTTGCACAACCGCAAAACCCTGACATCATTGTAATTAACCACGGCGCAAACGACAGGGGCGCCAAGGAGGAAGACTATTTAACAGGTTATTGGGAATTTTTAGAGCTTGTGAGAAAAAGAAATCCGGCTTCTAAAATCGTGGTTTTAAGCGCGTTTTGCGGCGCGTTCCACGAAGCGCTGGGCGAAATGGTGAAGCGGTTTAACGAGCAAAAAGGGGAAACTGTTACATATATCGACTCTTACGGCTGGATTCCGGTAGAGCCTCTGCACCCGCTTCGCGACGGGCATTTTGAAGTTGCCCGGCATCTGATTCCTGAGCTTAAAAAACTGCTTTAAAAGGCCCGGTGTCATGACACCGGGCGGGCAGCCTTTTTTCGGTATGCAGACGGCGGCATGCCGCAGGAGTCTTTAAAGGCGCTGCTGAAATGTGAAAAGTTAATAAACCCGACAGACAGCGCAATTTCAGAAACGCTGTCTGTTGTTGTTTCCAAAAGCTTTTTTGCTCGCAGAATTCTAACGCTTTTAATATAGTCGTTAATGGTCATGCCGGTTTTTTTACGGAATTCGCGGCACAAATAATATTTGCTGGTGTGAACGGTTTTAGAGAGCGTATCTAACGTTAAATTTGATGCAAAGTGGTTATTGACATATCCGATTAGCTGGTCAACGGCGCCGTAGTTATTTTTCGGCGCTGCCGCAGTGGCGGCTTTGCACAGCAGAAATAAATCCAGCACGTTTTTCAATAAGTTCATTGGTGTTGTGTCGGTTTTCATGGAAAGAAAAAGCCCGTCGGCCCTGTTGTTTGCCTCGCCGCTTAAATGAAAATAATTTCCGCCGCGGGTGCCAAATAGGGTATCGATGGTAGTGCTGTCCCCAATTTGTGTAAGCAGACGGTTCATTTCATTTTTCTGAATGACAATTTTGCTCCTGATATATTCGCAATGTTCAGACGGCACAGTCATGTGGGGCAGCTCGCTGTCAATAAAATAAATATTTGCAGGCTCTAAGGGTAAAATTTTGTCGCCGCAGACCACATTTCCGCTGCCGGACAGCACGTGAATTATTTCATAGCTGTTGTCGAAAAAATGGCGTTTGTGGTTTAAAACATCTTTTCCCTGCTGGCGGTATTTCCATTGAATGAATGCGGGCATATCCATCACCTCTGCATAAAGCATAGCACAAATATGGCGCGTTGTCTACTTGAAAAAAGCAATGTCAGCAAAAATTATCGCAATTTCGCAAAAGAATTTTATTATCCCTGTGCTAAACTGAAATTAAAAAATAGGAAAGGATTTATTAAGCATGGAAAAATTTAAAGGCATTTTCCCGGCGCTTTTAACGCCGTTTGATGAAAACAACCGTTTTAACGAAAAAGCGCTGGAACAACTGATGGAGATGAATTTGAAAAAGGGCGTTCGGGGCTTTTATGTTGGGGGCAGCACGGGGGAGGCATTTTTGTTATCTGAATCTGAACGAAAGCAGCTTTACCGGTCTGCGGCGCAAATTGCAAACGGGCGGTGTACGCTGATTGCACACATCGGCGCAATCAGCACCGACCAGGCGGCGGAGTTTGGAAGAACCGCTTTAGAGTGCGGCTATGACGCAATTTCCTCTGTGTCGCCATTTTATTACGGATTCACGTTTCCTGAGATTAAGCAATATTATTTTGATCTTGTAGGCCAGGTGGAATTGCCCATGATTGTTTACAATATTCCCAAATATTCGGGCGTGACCTTAAGCGCGGACAATATCGGCGAGTTTCTGTCTGACGACCGGTTCATCGGCGTGAAACATACATCAAATGACTATTTTGCAATGGAGCAGTTTAAATCGGCCTATCCGGACAAGGTGGTTTTCAATGGGTTTGACGAGATGTTTTTAGCAGGCCTCGCCATGGGGGCAGACGGCGGCATTGGCAGCACCTATAACTTTATGGCAGAAAAGTTTGTAAAAATGCATACGCTTGTGAAAGAAGGCCGCTTAAGCGAAGCACAGCCCATTCAAAAAGAGGTGAACCGCATTATTGCGGCGCTTATAAAGGTTGGCGTGTTAAAGGCCGAAAAAGCAATTTTAAAAATGATGGGAATTGACTGCGGCGCCCTGCGAAAGCCCTTTGGTCAGTTAAGCAAAGAAGAAGAGTCCTATGTTTATGAAACAGTGAAGAATCTGTTTTAAGCTTAAAATAACAAACAGCGTCTTTCCGGCAGGAAAGGCGCTGTTTGTTGTCCCACAATAAAACAGTTGCAATTGGCCGCTTGATTATGTTATAATATAAAATACCGGAGGAATTACTTATTCGGTGTGATATTCACGTTTAGGAAAGGCAGATGGAAATGAACTTAAAAAGAAATGTTACGGCAATCGGATTTATTTTAACATTTATTTTGACAATTAGTATTTGCACGCCGGCATTTGCTGCAAACCAGCTTCCCGCTCCTGCGGGGCCGGTCTGGGGCGAAGGGCTAAATATAAGCTGGAATTCCGTTGAAAATGCGGCAGGTTACGAAGTGGCGATTTATTGCGGCTCAAGAAAGGCAAATTCGGTCACGGTGAAGACCACAGAATTGGATTTGACAAAGCACGTTGGATATGGCGGTACATATAAGGTTCGTGTGGTTGCTTTAGGAGACGGCACAAATTACACAGACAGCGCATTTTCCAGCTTTTCAGAGGATAAGATTTTGCGCGGTGACACTGCTGTAAAGTATGACGTTTATGTAGACGCGCAAAACGGAGACGACTTTGGCGCTGGAACCATGGAAGACCCATACCGCACCATTGAACGTGCCCAGGGATATGTCAGCATGGCCGCAAGTTTAGTGAATTTTGACGTGAACGTAAACCTGCGGGGCACGTTTTATTACGGTGAGGACGAGCTGTCCCGTTTTGTTACGTCAAGAACAAGCAACATTAAAAACCGCGGCGGCTCCGTTGTGGACTCCTACGAAATTCAATCCGCAGTAAGAATTGGAAGCGGAGATAAATTGCGCAATGGCAAGCAGACCATTTATAAAAACTGGGACGGATATGAGGCCACTCTTAGCGGAGGAAAACGCATCGGCGGCTGGCAGCTTTATGACAGCGAAAAAAATATTTGGAAAGCAAATGTGGGAACCGATAAACGGGCACGAGAAGCGCGGCAGCTTTATATCAACGGAAACCGCGCCATGCGGGCACGTTCCGCTTCCATTCCCGAGGGCGCTCTTTTTTCCGACAAAACGCAGTATGTGGGAAAAGACCTCGGCATGCAGAACTGGGAACATTTGGACGATGTGGAATTTGTGTATTACAGAAAATGGTGCAGTTACCGTGTGGGCGTTCAAAGTGTTGCGCCGGAGGGGGACAAATATGTTGTAAATTTCGACCCCCATGCATGGGATTTTGCCACCAATCCCCACTCCTCAAAAACAGAAATTACGTTGACTGACGATTTGGAGTATATTGAAAATGCATATGAGCTGTTAGACACAGAGGGCGAGTTTTACATTAACCGCCACACCGGCGACGTGTTCTATATGCCGGAGCCGGGAGAGGACATGACAAAGGCAACTGCCGTTGTTCCTGTTATCGACGAGCTTTTAGTCATTGAGGGCGACAGCGTGACAAACCGCGCCGAAAATGTTACCTTTGACGGAATTCACTTCACTGAAACAACTTGGCTTCGGCCCAACGGCGCGATGGGGCACCTTTCCAACCAGAGCGATGTCAGCCGTCACGAGGGAAAGCTTTATGAGGCGGCTATTCGGGCACAGACTGTGAATAACGTCAATTTTCAAAATTGTGTTGTAAATAACGCGGGAAATATGGGAATTCTTTATTTAAAGCAGTTTCAAAACTGTACGCTTATCGGAAACGTGGTGCGCGACACCTCCGGCGTGGGCGTGGTGTTAGGCGACCCCAGCCAGGGTTACGGCGGTAACAAGGATTATGCGGCCGACCCCGCCAATGCCAACGAGGGAAATTTGGTTTCCAACAACTACATTCATAACATTGGGCTTGATTTTCCCAGCGCGACCGGGTTTGTCGGCGGCATGCTCCGCAATACAAAAATCACTCACAATGAAATTTCCTCCTGCACCTATTCGGGTATCTCCGTTGGCTGGCACAGCGGCGCCGATCAGGTTGAGGTGGGAAACGAAATCTCCTATAACTTAATTAAAGACGTTTTAACAGCCGGAATTGACGACGGCGGACAGATTTATCATTTAGGTCCCACCGCCGGCGACGAAACCACTCCGGGATGGCTGATTAAGGAAAACCATTTGGTGAACACATATGGCTCGGTTTCGCCCATGTATGCCGATAATTCGTCTTCCTGGCTTACCTTTGAAAGAAACGTGGAGAGCACAAGATATTCTGTAAACGACGACCAGATCCGTGCAGGTTATGCCCAGGGCGGGGGAAATATTTCAAAAAATATTTTATTTAAGGATAACTTTTTTACCAACGGCAGGTTCCGCGACAGCGCCACCAACACCTGGATTGAGGGAGACCGGAAAACGCTGTATAACGAATATGTCGGCAACAAAAAATATCCCAACGAATCCTGGCCGCAGGAGGCATTGGCCATTATCAATAAGGCGGGTTTAGAGAGCCGGTATAAAGACATTAAAACAGACAAGGTAAATTTGATTACTGACGGCAGCTTTGAGCACACCAAAACCAATTATGCCATGCCATGGAAAGCCGCCCAGGCCAAAATAACAAGAAATTCTTCCGAGCGGACAGACGGGTTTTATTCCGGACGGGTTGAAATGACCGGAAGCAGCGGCACCATTTCACAGACGTTTCGGATGGACACCTCGAAATCGTATGACATCAGAATAAAAGCAAAGGGAGACGGCGTTTCCACACACCTTACAGGCGTGTTGACGGTGGGCGGAAAAAGCGCCATTGTTTTAGACGGAGACGTAATCCCGGACAGCTTTACCATGATTGGCTCCCACCTTCGGGCGTCGTCAGATGAACAGGTGTTCGAGGACGTAACCTTAACCATTCGGTTTTCTTCACTTTTAAACGGCGACGCTGTGTATTTGGAGGAGTGCTCTGTGATTGAGGCCGGGCAGGATAAAATCGTCATGAACATCGACACGGTAAATTCCAAGGCCACGGTAGAATATTCCGGGGCAACGGAGAACAACTCTGTTGTCGCTTCTTTGGCGGTTTACAATCCCCAGGGGTCCCTGACGGATATTTTGTGGAACACAGAAACCATTCGCGAGGGAAGCTCTGAAATTTGGGAATATCCCTTTCCTGAAAACACACACAGCGGCGACACGTTAAAACTGTTTTTGTGGGATGCAATATCGCTTAAGCCTTTCGTGCCCTATGAAACGGTTATCATTCCTTAAATAAAGGAGAATGAGTATGAAAAAAACAATTTGTCTGCTCGGGATGCTTCTTCTGTCTTTTGCACTTGTGTCCTGCGGCAGCGCTAAGAAAGAAAAACAGGAAACAGTGGTTCGCAAAACTGCAGAGCAGTTTGCAGGCTATCAGATGGAACAGGCTTCGCTGAAAAAAGCCGGAAACTATGAAGAAGGCGGCGTAAGCGCCGTTGTTACGGGATTGTCTTATGAAGACGTTGTGACAAAAATAAATCTGCACATTAAAAACGACACAGACAGCCCCTTGCGGGTTATGACGGCCAATCTATCTATTAACGGGCTTATGTCAACAGACAGCCTGTTTTCTGAAATACCGGCAAAAAGCGAACAGGATGGATTTGTAGAAATCAGCAACGAGTGGTTCGGCAAGATGGGAATTGAAAAAATAACAGAAGCAGAGTTTGTTGTTAAAGTGTTTGACAGCGACAACAATGAAATTATGCAGTCGGAGGTCATTCGTGTAGAAACAGACGCGCCGGCGTCTTATAAACAGAACTATGACGACAGCGGCTTTGAAATTTACAATGAAAACGGCGTAAAGCTCTCTGCCCGTTCCCTTCAGAAAAGCGAACTTTCTGACAACATGGAAATCGTCTTTTATGCCGAAAACAACACAGACAGCGCAATTTCCATTATGTCTGGCAACGTTTCGGTGAACGGAAAATCAATTGAACCGCTTTTCGTAATGTCTGTGGGAGCAGGTAAAAAGGCTGTGGATACCATGGTTTTTTATGACAAAGATTTAAAGGAACTAGAAATCGGCGAAATTCAAACCGTTGAGGCAAAATTTAAAGCCTTTAACGAGAATTTAGAAACGGTTTTTGAAACAGATGCGGTAAAGGTGCCCATTGCCTAAGCAATCTGTAAAAATCATCATAAACAAAGCTTTTCCCGCATAGGTTTACTATATAGCCTCAAGCGGGGGAATAAAGTTGAAAAGAAAACAAAAATTTATTGCCAATACTTTTTTGCTCACCGTGGTTACGCTGTTTATGCGCGCGGTGGGCGTTTCTTTTAATGTATATATTGCAAACAAAATTGGGGCAACGGGCATGGGCCTGTTTTCGCTGATTATGTCTGTTTATAATTTCGGCGTTACGTTTGCCTGCTCGGGCATTAATCTGGCGGCGACGAAAATCGTGTCGGAGGAGCTGGCTGTGGACTCAGAGGGCGGTGTTCGGCGCGCTGTGCGCAGGTCCGCCGTGTATGGACTGATTTTTGGCGGGGCGGCCTTTTTGTTGATTTTTTTTGGCGCGCCCTTTGCAGGAAATGTTCTTTTAAATGACGAAAGAACGATAAAACCTTTAATGATTTTAGCCGTTTCGCTTCCCTGCGTTGCAATGTCGGCTGCCATCAGCGGCTATTTCACCGCCGTCGGACGGATTTATAAAAGCGCGCTGGTTCAGGTGGCTGAGCAGCTTATCCGTGTGGCCGGCTGTGTTATCCTGCTGGACTTTTTGGGAAGAACTGATGCCCAGGCGGCCTGTAATTCCGTTGTTGCAAGCGGCTGCGCGGCAGAAATTATTTCATTTTTCATGATTTTTATTCTTTTAAAAATTGACATGAAACGATATTCCAAACGCGGCGCAAGCCAGGGCATTACCAGGCGTATGCTGTGGATTGCCCTGCCTGTGGCGGTGAGCTCCTATGTGCGTTCGGCCCTCAGTACCATTGAGCACACCATGATTCCAAAGGGATTAAAAAAACACGGCAGCGACGCTGATACGGCCCTCTCGTCCTACGGAATTGTTCACGGCATGGTAATGCCGCTGATTTTCTTCCCCTCGGCGGTGCTTCAGGCGTTTTCGTCTCTTTTAATCCCTGAGGTCACCCGTTACCACAAAAGGGGGGACACAAATAAAATTAATGCGCTGATAGAAAAATCACTGTATACAACATTGGTGTTTTCCATTGGTGCAAGCGGAATTATGTTCTTTTTTGCAGAAGAAATCGGCATGGCGGTGTATAAAAGCCCAGAGGCAGCTTACTTTTTAAAAATGATTGCTCCGCTGGCGGCGGTGATGTATGCTGACGGCGTGGTGGACGCTGTTTTAAAGGGGTTAAACCAGCAGGTTTATTCCATGGGCTACAACATAGCGGACTCGGCAATCGCCATTGTTTTAATGATGTTTTTGCTGCCTGCTAAGGGGATAGACGGCTATATCATCATTATTTATGTAACAGAAATGGTAAACGCTTTTTTGAGCATTAACCGTCTGCTGCACGTGTCAGATTTTAAAATTCATCCCTTAAAGTGGACGGCGCTCCCGTCTATCGGCATTTTTATGTCGGTCTATTTTGTAAAAAGTTTTGGAGGCGTTCCGACAAGCACAGGAGCAATCATCGGAATGATCTGCGCGGCTGTCGGAATTTATGCAATATTCATGTTGCTGCTTTCCGCCTGGAGCTTTAAAAAAACATTGGTTGCAAAACGCTTCCCCATATGATAAAATAAATCATATGAGGAGGCGTTTTTTGTGGCAAATAGCTGGACAAAAGAACAACAGGCGGCAATTGAATCGAACCATCAAAATCTGCTGCTGTCAGCAGCCGCAGGCAGTGGAAAAACCGCTGTGCTTGTGGGCAGAATTATTGCCCGGCTGACGGATAGAACCGCGCCGATTGCGGCGGACAGACTGCTGGTGGTAACCTTTACAAACGCCGCAGCTGCCGAAATGCGGGAGCGGATTATTTCCGCCTTAACCGCCCTCGCGGAGGAAAATCCGGAGGACCCATTTTTGGCAAACCAGCTTTTGCTGATTAAAAAAGCACAGATTACTACCATCGACTCTTTTTGTATTGACCTTTTGCGCAGAAACTTTGTGGCAGCAAACCTCCCGCCGGATTTCCGCATTGCAGACCCCACGGAAAACGCAGTGATGCGCGATGAGGTGCTGGACGAGGTTTTAACAGAGATGTATGACGATGAAACTTATGCCGGCGACTTTTTTGAACTTTTAGAGTCCTACGCCAACGCAAAGGCAAATGATAAAGCCTTTCGGGAGCTGATTCATTCTCTGTTTCTGTTTGCCATGAGCCTGCCGAATCCGAAGGAGTGGCTCATGCAGGCGGCCGAGGCGTTTCGCGAAAACGAAAATTTTGAAGATACGGTGTGGTGCCGGTTTGTTTTGAAAGAGGCCAAAGCAGAGCTTTTTAAATGCGTATCCGAATATGACTTGATGATTGCGCTAACAGAAAAAGACGGACTTTCGCGCTACCAGTCCATTTTGATGGAGGAGCGGGAACTGTGCCAAAAAGCTGCCATGCAGGAAACCTACGACGGTTTAAAAGCCGCAGTGGAGGACGTTTCATTTCAAACAAGGCCCCGCGTGCCGAAAGACCTGGTTCCAAAGTATGTGGACACCGTGAACGCTATGCGGGACAGAATTAAAAAAAAGCGGATTGGGAAAATCCGGGAAAAGATAATGCCGATTACAGCCGCCCAGCAGGCAGAGGCAATTCAAAACGCTTATCCCGTAATGCGGTGCCTGTCCCAAGTGGTAATAAGACTTTCAGATCGGTTTTTAGAAAAAAAACTGGAAAAGAACATGCTCGATTTTAACGACTGCGAGCACATGTGCCTCCGCGTTTTAACCGATGAAAACGGAGGCCTTTCCGAAACAGCGATTCAAACGCAAAAAAATTATGATGAAATTTATATTGACGAATATCAGGACACCAGCAGGCTGCAGGAAGCAATTTTTTCAGCGGTGAAAGATAAGGACAACCTGTTTATGGTGGGGGACATTAAACAGAGTATTTACCGGTTTAGAAACACCGACCCGTCTTTGTTTAAAGAGAAGCGGGACACGTTTTTAAAAGAGGAAGACGCGAAAGACCGTAAAATTATTCTTTCAAAAAATTTCAGAAGCAGGGAAAACGTGCTCTCGTCGGTGAACTACATTTTTGAACGGATTATGTCGGAGGAATCCGGCGAGATTGACTATAACGAAGACGAAAAACTCTACCCCGGCGCAATGTTTCCGGAAGGGGCAGTCAGCCCGGTGGACACAGACACAGAGCTGTGCTTAGTTGACGTTTCCGCCGTCAAAGAAACAGCGGCAGATCTGGAGACGGAAGATGCGGAAAAGCAAGAGCTGGAGGCCATGTTCACAGCAGACCGAATTGCAGACCTTTTAGAGGGCGGGGAGCAGATTTTTGCTGACGGCGTTTACAGAAAACCGCGCTGCAGCGACATCTGCATTATTTCAAGGAACGTGAAAGACTCCGCTCCAATTTTGGCCGCCGCGTTGTCAGAGCGGGGCATACCCTGTTTTTCTGAAAACACCGGCGGATTTTTAAACAGCTCGGAAATCACTGCGGCCATTGCCATGCTGTCTGTCATCGACAACCCATATCAAGACTTGCCGCTTTTAACCATTTTGCGTTCTGTAATGTTTGGGTTCACGGCAGACACCTTAGCGCGCATTCGGTGCTGCGATAAAACCGTTAGCTTTTACGAGGCCATGCAAATTTGTGCAGAAACAGATTCCCCCGAGGGGGCAGGCGCCCGGGAAGTGCTGGATTTTATTCGGGAATTTATCGGCAAATCAAAATATATGAGCGTCAGCGCTCTGTTGATGGAAATTTACAACACCACCGGGTTTTACGACGCCCAGCAGACGCAGACAAACGGCGCAATCCGCCGCGCAAATTTAAGGCTTTTGTATAACCGTGCAAAGGAGTTTGAGAGTACGGGGTTGAAGGGATTATACAGCTTCATTCAGTTCATCAGCGATTACACCGCTGCCGGCGGGGATTTCGATGCGGCAAAAACCGTAGGCGCAGAGCAGGACGCGGTGCGCATTATGAGCATTCATAAATCCAAGGGGTTAGAGTTCCCAGTGGTTATTTTGTTCGGCATGGAGCGCAAGTTTAACATGATGGACTTAAAAAAGGGCGTGTTATTTCACGCAGGTCTGGGATATGGGCCGAAATATGTGGACACAAAACTTCGAATTACCTATCCCTTTGCGCCCAGGGTTGCCTTAGAAAGCGTTTTGAAAGCGGAATGTGTGGCTGAGGAAATGCGGATTTTATACGTCGCAATGACCCGGGCAAAAGAAAAGCTGATTTTAGTGGGGGCAGTAAATTCCGTTGAAAAAAAAATAAACGCCTGCCCGGAGGCCGGAAAAAAACGCAAAATTTCGGCTGGACTGCTGTCAGAGTGCAGCTCTTATTTAGACTGGATTTTGACGGCGGTTTTAAACCACCCCGACTTCGGGGCGCTCCGCAAAATGTGCGGCACGGAACGGCAAATCTGTATGGACGACAGCAGGTTTTGCCTGAAAATTATTGACAATGCGGCCTGTTTTTTTGCGCAGGAGGAAAAAGAGATCCAAGCTGAACAGGAGGAAAACGGGAGCGTAGTCAGCCGCATTTTGCCGCTGGTGGAATATCAATATCCAAACCTTGCAGACACGGTTTTACCGTCAAAAATTACGGTAACAGAGTTAAAACGCAGAACTCAGGAGCAGGAGGCAGAGGGCGGCGTTTATCTGTTTCAGCCGCCGAAAACGCTGAACCTGCCGTCAAGAAAGCTGACGGGCGCACAAATCGGAACCGCCTATCACACGGTTATGCAGCACATGGATTTGTCCCTGCCGATTGTAACAAGGGAGGACGTGCACTGCCAGATTCAAGCCATTCAGAGCAAAGGCTTTTTAACCGGCGAGGAAGCCGGCGCGGTGAACCCTGACAAAATTTTAAAGTTCTTTTTGTCCAATGCTGGAAAGCTGATGCTTGACGCAAAAACGGTACGGCGGGAAGTAATGTTTGGCGTTTTAGAGCCGGCAAACGAGCTTTTAAAAGAGTTTCACAGCAACAAAAAAATTATGCTGCAGGGCGTTATCGACTGTGTTGCGGAAACCGACGACGGACTGTGCATCATCGACTATAAAACCGATAGAACATTTCGGCCGGAAGAAACAGTGGAGAAGTATAAAATTCAGCTGGATTGCTACAAAATGGCTGCTGAAAAAATATTTCATAAACGGGTCGTGTGCAAAATTCTATATTTATTTGACGCAGATATGGCAATTTTTTTATGAAATTCTGGAATAAGAGGAATTTTTGTGCAATATATGCAATAATTGTTGAGAAATGCCGTTGAATTTTGCAATATTTGTGTTGCGGATTTGACGAAATATGATATAATGATAAGTGATAATGGGCAAAGGAGTACTCCTTTGTTTGTAAGCATGCTTACAAACAAATTCTACTTTGCTGAAATAGAACAATACAAGGAGGAAAAAGCATGAAAAAAATTATGTCAGTTTTGGTTTCAGCAGTGATGCTGTGCGCATTTATGCTTCCGGCTGCTGCCGCAAATACAGCGGTAAACTATTCTGAAAATCTTTATTTGGGATTTGAAACGGAAGACGAAGCTGCTCTGGGAACAGCTGTGTCAAACGCTAAGAAAGAATTAGTCAGCGGCGGCGTGTTTGGAAGCAGCAGTGCACTGAAGGTCACTGTGAGCGACGACAGCGGTTTCGGCGCATTTAAGTATGATTTGTCGACTGTGGTTGGCAAAAATTATAACGTTTCTGTTTATTTAAAACCGGAAGAAATCACATTTGGTACGGTTAAAGCAATTTTTTATCATGACGCATTGAAAAACGGTGAAACGGCAGACGGCTATGAAGAACTTGTCATGAAAGCGGGCGAAACCACAGAAGACGGTTATATCAGATATTATATTGACAATTATAAAATGAATCCGAACGCAAGGGTTTGGGCATCGTCAGCAGACGGCGGTTCGGCGAATTATCCGAAAACAGACAATTTGGCAACAACACTGGAAATCCGCGTGGGTGCACAGGGTACATATATCATGGACGAGTTAAAATGCGAGCCTGCCGATAATAAAATTCTGCAGGCTGACAGCTTTGAGCTTGCCTCCGGTCTAAGCGCAAATTATGCAAGAACGCCATCTAACTCAGACCCGTGGACAAGCAATGTGTTTGCCGCAAAAATGCTTCCCCATGATCAGGCAAAGCATACGCAGTTAGATGGAAATAATTGCCTTTTTATTGTTGGCAGCGGCGAGCAGGGCGCTTTCTTTTCAGACGTAACTTTAATGCCGGCTACCACATATCGCCTGTCTGCAAAGGTTAGAATGAACAACCTTTCTCGGTCAGTCAGGGCCTTTATACACAACCCAACCAATACTGCTATTACCTCGGACACAAATTATTTTTCGTTTACGTCCGGGAAAATGTATGGGCCTGAAACAAAATATGAACAAGACGGCCAATGGCACGAGTTTGAATATTATTTCCGAACGATAAATTCAACGGGAGAAACATATTCAAAGGACGGATTTGTAATCGACCGTATTGGAATTGCTTGTACAAGCGGCGGCTATGAATCTTGGTATATTGATGACATGTGCTTAGAAGAGGTGAACGAGCTTCCATATAATGGCAGCTTTAACCACAATGGATTTACCGGCGACGCCAAAAACGGCACAATAGCTGTTCCTGCATTTGTGGCCGGAGATAAATTCACTACGCTGACTGCTGTCCCTGACGACGGCACAAACGCTGACCGCGGAGATTATTTGAAAGTTTCTTTAGTAGGTGGAAAGAGCAGCGATCCGGATCCCGATAATGCAGAAAAAACAATGGGAACGACACGGCGCTTGCGTGCTGTTGTAAACTTAAAACAGCAGCAGAAATACAGATTGTCGTTCTGGATGAGATTGACGGAAAATTCCACTTTAAAAACTGCAACGGTGTCTGCAATGCACAATATCGGCAAGGTGGAATATGAAGAAGGCGGAACGCCAGCTTATGGCCGCATTACGGTTCCGAACGGCAGCGTTACAACTGAGTGGAAAAAATATACAGCGGAATTTAATGTTCAGAACGCCCAGAAAGTTGGTGACTTGTACCTTAGCGTGAATGGCGATGCGCCAGAGCAGGATACGGAACTTGCAATCGACGAAATAAAACTTGAACCTATCGGCGCTGAATATTATGATGCTTCTGTAACAAAAGCTGGCAACACCTTAACAGCCACAGAAACAACAGGCGCAAACGTTGGCGAAGTTTTAGAAAAGTATTATAACTTTTATGTGTCAAGCGACGGCGTTCACTATGCCAAGGCAGGCACAAACAAAACAGGAAGCTTTGAACTTCGCGGCAGCGACTTTGGCAAGTTTATGAAATCAGAAGTTATTGGAACAAAAGCCGACGGCACGGTTTTAAAAACGCAAAGCAGCCCAATTGAAATAAAAATTACAGGTTATCAGCTTAGCTTTACCAGCAGCTTAACAGACGAAACCGTAACGGCAACTGCAACATACTATCCCGAAAACGACGAAACAATGCAGTTTGACGCGATTATTGCCCTTTACGGATCAGATAATTCCTTGCTTGGGGTTGAACATGTTGCATCGGGTAACAACACGGCTTCTTTAAGCATTGCAAACGTCAGCGGTGCGGTGAAAGCAAAAATCTTTGCTTGGAACACACTGGAGTCTGCAATACCTCTTGTAAAATCGGTGGAACTTCTGGCAAACTAAATAAAAATTATAAAGAGGTGCGATTTTTTCGCACCTCTTTTTTATGCTTTAATTTCGTTATAAATCCTTGTTAACTGATCCCAAGTGTTTTTATCGAACCCATTTTGAGGCAGGTTAAACTGTTTTTGAAAATCGGAAATTGATTTTTGCATCTTCGCATCATATTCACCGTTTATGTTCGGACGGGAGATGTTGGCAAAGGTGTCTGCCAGTTTGTTTAGCATTACTTGTGCGACATATAAAATATCCTGCTCTGTTTCCGGTTGATCATACACCACGCCGTGAGGATATGCCCCCTCCGGTTGTTTCAGTTCATCTGTTTTTTTATTATAGGCGTCCCGAATAGCGCTGAAGGTCTGGCTGTTCACTGTTCCAGTAGCGTTTAAGTCGTTTTCCGCTTGGAATTCTTTCACACGGTCGGTTGTCTGGCCGCCGAAGATGCCGTCGGGTATGCCCGGCAGAGGCTTTTCTGCGTTAATATACCGCAGCATGTGTTGGAGGGAGTAAACCGGTCGGCCGGTTAAGTTGTCAGTGTTTACCTCAATTCCGCGTACACTGTCTTCCTGGCCCTCCTTGAGTTCATAACCCGGGAACTGACCAAAACGCGGCTGTGCTCCCTCGCGGATTTCAATAAACACTTCTTCAATCCTTTCCCATGTTTCGCGGTCTACCACACCGGTTTCCGGCAGGCCAAACAGTCCTTGAAATGTTAGAACGGCGGTTCGGGTGTTGGGGCCAAAATTTCCTGTGGGCGTAACAGGAGATATTTCCGTATACACAAGGGAAATTCCGTTCAAATATTCCTGAAGTGCCTGGACACTGTCACCCCTGGTTCCGGCAGAAAGCAGCATGCCTGGGTAAGGAAGAATTTGAACCGGGGCCTCATTCTGACCGTTATCTGTGGCAATATAAACGCCTTTCACCGCATTATACATGGCTTCCCATGTTCTGTCATCTACAATACCATTTTGAGGCAGGCCAAACTGTTTTTGAAACGCAATAACGCCATTTAGCGTCTGCTGGTCGTAAGAACCGCTGTTGGGCACAAAAGGAATTTGGTTATAATACTCCGCCAAAATGTTCAGCATCAGCTGCATGATGGAAACCTTTTCTCCTGTGTCGCCTTCCGTGATGGCGTCTGGATATTCTAACGATAAACCAAACAAGGTGTTTCCCACGCTGTTTAATTCGTTTAAACGGTTAATGCCTACCACTAAGCTGACCAGCTTATACCACGTGGCACGCCCCACAACGCCGTCTGGCGTGAGGTTAAAAATCCGCTGAAAGGTTTTCACCGCCTCTTCTGTGCTTTCTCCAAAAATTGCATCGGGAACAACTTTGGGAATGAGCGGATAATTTTTTGAAATTATATTTAAAGAATTTTGAATCCGGCGGACATTGGGTCCACGGTCGCCGGTGCTGATGGGATAACCGGGGTATGACTCTAACGATGTTTCAACAGGTACGTCGGTAATGATATTTACATCATCTCCATAATAATATTGAATAATTTGGTAGGGCAGATATCCCTGGTTGGCAAGACTGACCGAACCCCACTGGGAAAGCCCCTCACAGGTGACGGTGGTGCCGTTGCAGAAACGGGCAGCAAGGGGTTCTAAAAAGCCTTCCCTTCTTAAATATGAGTCGAAAATGTCATCCACGATGCGGTTGATGTCGCCAAAAATATTCCTGCCCGGAACGAAGGCCTGGTCATATTGCGTCGTATTTGTAATGTCGAAATTATAACCGCGTGCCCTATAAAATTCTGTGTAGATTTTATTTAAAGCAAACGAAATCTGCGCATAGATATTTGCCCGCAGCGCGCTTTCCGGCCATGTGGGATAAATTTCGCTGGAGGCTACATTTTTGATATAATCAATAAACGAAACCGTTACATTCTGGGCGTTGGATGCAGGCAGTCCCAAATGTACGGTAATAAATTCTGGAATGGTTGCTCCTACCGGCATGTTGTTTTCTCCTTTCTATTATAAGTTTTGTTTTGGAATCACAACGGTCTTTGTTGTGTCGCGCTCATTCACAAATTCGGGCAGGGGAATCATCTCTACGGTTTGAATCGTCAACTCGTCGCCGAAAACCTGAACGTTATCGATCATAGCGGTATAATACATGGGATGGCGCACCGCAATGTTGTAATCTGCGAAAGGGAGGGTGTCTGAGGGCGACTGAGAATCTTCTTTTGCAGGCGCGGGAACCGGAATATTTGGTGTCCTTCCATCTTCATCGGTCAAATAAAACGAAACAACTTTGTTTTCGCCGTCGCGGTTTTTATAAATGATGACGGCGGCCTCCGGCACCGGACGTGTTCCGCGGGCAGAAACTGCCTGCACTAAAATTTCACCCTGACTGTTTTCTGCTGCGAATTCATCGTTTGAAACATCAAAAACGAGTTCTCCATTGGGGCTGGCCGGCTCGGCGGGCACAGGTATCGGTTCGCGGTCTTCGGGGGAGGGGATAACGCGCTCCGTTTGTTCGGTCTCCATTAATTCGCTTTGTTCCATTCTGCTAGCGGGCCGCTCAGTTTGCGGCAGCATGGGTTCCCCTGTTTCAGTCATCGACTCAGTTTGTACCGGTATTCTTTCGCCAGCTGGAGCGGACTGCTCTTGGGTCATTTGGGAGGGCGCCGGCTCCGTATCTGGCTGTTTTGGAGCCTCCTGCGTCTGAGTATCAGGCTTCGGCATGTCGAAATTTTCGTAATATCGTGAGCTTCGAATTGTGGCCATAAAAAAGCTTCCTTTCCGTTTTGTTTTACTGTTTATCTATATGAAATGAAAATGCCAATCATGCATTTCCAATTTTTACATCGTATATTTCGGGAACTTTTGTTTCCGTTTGACGTTGTATATATTGTGAGCAGCGAGGAACGACAAAATAAAACAGACATAACGAATGGCAGACCAGGCTTTGCTTTCTGCCAAATAAAATATTTTATGCATACGCATCACTCAGACAGCAAAGGAACGGCAAAAAGATTTTTTAAAATTCTAAGGAGGAATCTTAATGTTTAAAGCAAAAAAATTGACTTCATTTATACTTTCAGCATGTATGGCATTTGGTTTTGGGGCAACAGCATTTGCAGCACTTCCCAGTGACGCAGTAGACTCAAAATATGCAGATGCAATTGAAGTTTTAGGCGCGCTTGATATCATGGTTGGTGACGCTGAAAGCGGCGCTTTCAGACCTGAAGATACAATCAAACGTTCTGAGTTCGCTAAAGTTGCAGTAACCTCTATGGGACTTGGCAGCATTGCAGAAAACTCGGAATATCCGACAAAATATCCCGATGTGGTAGAAAACCACTGGGCAAACGGTTATATCAATGTTGCGACAAACCAGGGTATTGTAATCGGTGACGACGAAGGCAACTTCCGTCCTGACGACACAATCACCTACGCAGAAGCTGCAACGGTTCTGGTTCGTTTAATCGGACACGGCCCTGCTGCAGAGAAAAAAGGCGGATTCCCGACAGGCTACATTTCGGTAGCATCTCAGCAGGGAATTACGAAAAACGCAGTTGCAAGCAACGACACAGCAGTTGTTAGAGGCATGGTTGCACAGATGACCAACAACTCTTTAACAGTTAAGAAAATGGAACAGACAAGCTTCGGCGGCGACGAATCTTACGAAATCGTTGACAAAACTCTTTTAGAAGACGAGCTGAAAACAAAAATCGTAAAAGGCCAGATTACAGCTGTTGGCACAAGCAGCTTAACCGGCTCAAGCTCACTCCGTGACAACGAAGTAAGAATTGGCGAAAACGTATATGAAGTTGAAAACAAAGCAATGGCCCAGGCGTCTCGCCTCTTAGGCTTCAATGTAGAAGCTTATGTTAGAGAAGACGACAACAAAGACGAAAAACTCGTTTTGGCCCGCGCTGAGAAAAACAAGAATTCGTCCATGAAAATCAATGTTGAAGACATTGAAAAAATTACAGAGGGCGAAAAATTAAGAATTGACTATTGGAAAGATAAAGAAAACGATACAAAAACACAGTATGTGAACGTATCGAACGATGCAAAATATATTTTCAACGGTAAAGCAATTGCATTTGACAAAGCAGAACTTCAGCCTGCTTCCGGCAGCCTGTTAGTTTTAGACCAGGACCGCGACGACGTTTATGATGTTGTGTTCATCGAGTCTTATGAAAACTATGTAGTTGAAGAAGTAATTGCATCCAGCAACAGAGTAACAGACAAATACGGCAAGCCTTCATTGGTGTTAGACCCTGAAGACAAGAACGTGAAGTTTGTTATCACAAGAGGCGGACAGGAAATCAATATCACAGATTTGAAAGAATGGGACGTTCTCTCCGTTGCAACCAGCAAAGATAAAACAATTATCATGGTTGAAGTTACAACCGAAAGCGTAACAGGCAGAGTTGAAGAAATTCACGGCGACAAATATGTTATCAATGGTGAAGACTTCAGAATTGCTGCAAACTATACAGAAGATGTGAACTTAAACGACGAAGGCACCTTCTACCTGGATAAAGACAGGAACATCGCAGCAGTTGACGCTACAAGCGGCCTTTCTTCCAACTACGCTTACCTGGTAGCAGCCGACCTTACAACTGGCTTTGATAAAAACCTCCAGATTAAAGTATTTGATAAAAACGGCGAAGAAAAAGTTATGACTTCCGGCGACAAAATTAAGTTCAACGGCCAGTCTAACAAAACGCCAAACGAAGTATTAACAGCATTAAACGGTGCAGACAGCGACGTTGACCCGCAGCTTGTAACCTATGAAACAAACAGCGAGGGCGTGTTAACACAGATTAACACTGCGAAAGACAGCACAAGCTCTGGTACAATTGATAAAACAACGTTCACACTGAATGCAAAAGATACGTTAAAATACCGCGCTTCCGCGAAAAAACTGGGAAGCTACAATGTAAACAACAACACAATCGTGTTTGATATCCCCGAAGGTGAAACCGACCCGGATAAATATTCTGTAGAAACCATCTCCCTGTTTGAAGATGAAACAGAATACGACGTATCCATCTACGATGTAGGCGAAGATTTAACAGCAAAAGTTATCATTGTTACAAATTCTAATGGCATAGCCAACTTAGAAGCTTCGGCAGCAGTTGTTGAAAAGATTGGTACAACCATCAACAGCGACAATGAAACAGTGGAAAGACTCTACGCGTTCATCGACGGTGAGAAGAAAACCTTCACAACAGCAGAAGACGATATACTGGTAAATGAAGACGGCGACGCACTTGCCGCTGGCGACATCATTCAGTTCAAAACGAACGCTGCCGGCGAAATCGAAAGCATCAGAGTATTATTTGAAGCAAAAGATAAAGCCACAGAAGGCACACAGACAATCAATGAAGACTTGGTAACGGTATACGGTAAAGTCGTTAAGAAGTTTGCAAACTCGATTAACGTGTCTGTAAACGACGGTGCGGTTTCTAACTACAACATCAACGGCGTTAAGGTTTATGAATTCAATTCAAACAAAACCACCAGCCCGATTAAAGTAGTAGAACCCGGTGACATCCCGCAGTACGATGAACTTGACGAAAGCCGCGTATTCATCAGAATTTACAAAGATGAAGTTAAGGAAATCGTAATCGTAAGATAAAGCAGCCGACCAACAAAAAAAATATATCCGGTATCACACAGCCGCAGGAAGAAGCGGGCACAGAGCAATCTGTGCCCGCTTCGACCGTTGCGGCTTATTTTTATTGCAAGACCCCTCCCCCTTGCATCATTCATAATAAATCAAAAAACTTTTAATCTTGATTTAATGAAACAAAAGTAAAATAAAAGCAAAGACACAGGAAAGGAAGGACAAAAATTGCAGGAAAGCTTTTTTGACGGTGAAACAATGCTTTTGTACGAGGGTGCAGTGATTGAGCTTACATCAAGATTTGAGATTATGCAGAGGCAGATTATTATACGGGAAAAACGAAACGCGATAAAGAATATTTACAGCCGTATTAAGTCCGATGAAAGCATTTGTGGAAAGCTTTTCAGAAAAAAATTGCCGAAAACTGCGGAGGCTGCTCAAATGTATTTAAATGACATAGCGGGACTGCGGGTGATTGTTGGGTTTATTGACGATGTTTATCAAATTGCTGAAGCTTTAAAAAAACAGGAAGATATAAACATTTTGTCTGAAAGGGATTATATTAAAAATCCAAAGCCAAACGGCTACAGAAGCTATCACCTGGTGGTAAACCTGCCGGTTAGGACAACAGAAAGCAGTAAAAGAGTGAACGCAGAAATTCAGCTTAGAACGATTGCAATGGACTTTTGGGCAAGCCTGGAGCATGAAATGAAATATAAAAAACATATACAAAATCAAGACCTGATCTGTTCGGAGCTAAAGCGCTGTGCCGACGAAATGGCGTCGGCAGATGTAGATATGCAGGCAATCCGCGACATGATTGCAAAAGGAGAATGAAACATGAAACTGTTATATGCCGAAGATGAAAAAGATCTAAGAAGATCCTTAAGCAGGATGCTGAGAAAACACGGATATGAAACCGACGATGTTCCCAATGGAAAGATAGCAGCACAAATGGGTCTTGCAAACGACTATGATTTAATGATATTTGACATTTTAATGGAAGAAATGAGTGGCATTGAGGCGCTTAAGATTCTACGAGAAAACGGGATTAAAACCCCGGTTTTGCTGCTCACTGCAAAGGATAGCATTTTAGATAAAATTGAAGGGTTGGATGCCGGTGCAAATGATTACGTCACAAAACCGTTTTCCATAGGAGAACTGCTGGCCAGAATTCGTGTTTTGACAAGGGAGAGGGCAGCAGAGAAAGGCCGGTTTGTTTGCGGCAATCTCGTTTTAGACATGGAAACCTCTGAGCTTTCAGTTGGCAGCACCTCCTTTAAACTCAGCAACAAGGAAATTGAAGTGATGAAGCTTTTGCTTGGGCAGAAAGACCAGATGGTTACTACATTAAAATTGAAACAAAAGGTATGGAATGTTGAAACAGACGAAAAAATCATTCCGCTCTACCTCTCATTTCTAAATAAAAAGCTGACCTTAGCAGGCGCTGATTTAAAAATTGCGGAAAAAAGCGGAATGATTTATTTTAAGCAAGTTTCAGATTAATCCTATTTTTTACCGTCTTCGTCAATGGTTGGGATAAACCGCTTGGCAAACTTGCCTTTGCCGCGGTTTTTCACATAGAAAAATCCGATGATGCTGAATATCACCGCACCAACAAAGTTAACCATTAAGTCTTTCATGGTATCAATGAGTCCTATGTCTAAATATCCGCCCAGTCCCAAATCCTGTCCGTTCACTGAAACGCTGTGGATTCCATTAATAACAACCGGCGTGTTGCTTTTTAATGGGTCTAATGTCACAGAGGAAATGGTGTTTACAATAAAGTCCTTTTGCATATCGGTATGGAGCACTGTGTCGCAGAAAAACTCAAAAAACTCCCACAAAACGCCAATGGTCATGGAAAAGCAAAAGGCAACAATGGCCAAATAAAACGGGGAGAGCTGAAACTTAAAATGCGCGTCGCGGTTAACCACATCTAAAAGGGAAAAGCCCACAGCGGCAAACAAAAATCCGTTCAGCGTGTGGAGCATAGAGTCCCAATAGGGGAATTTCATGTAGTAATTATGTATTTCCCCCAAAATTTCTGCCGAGAAAATGAACAAAAGAATGATAATTTCCAAAGTGGACGGAAGGTCAATCTTTAATTTTTTTTCAATCACCGCCGGTGCGATAAACAACAAAAGGGACAGCGCACAAACAAACACATTTTCATATTCTCCCCGGATAGCGGAGAGAACAAGAGAAGCGATCACCAATATTCTTAAAATTAAATATACAAAAAAAGTGCTTTTGTGCTCATGGAACTGACGGTTAACGGAAGCAAAAAAGCCCTCTCTTTTTTTTGCCGCCTGAACATTTTCTTTCAAAAAAACTACCTCCAAAACGGTATCCTGCCGTATAATTTTATTTTTTCTATTATATCAAGAAATTTAAAACAAGTCAATAGTCTGCCAGCCGGCTGGCGTCATGGCGCCTTATATTTTCCCGGCGGTACACCAATCATGCGTTTAAAGACGGTGTTAAAATAATTTTGGTCGGAAAAGCCCAGCATCAGAGCTGTTTCTTTTACACTTTTCCCCTCCTGAAGATATACAATTGCCTTTTTTATTTTCATTAAATTAAAATAGCTCATAACGCCTTTCCCGGCATATTTGCGAAAAATGCTTCTCATGTTTGCCTCTCCTATGCTGCAACGCGCCGCAAGTTCACAAATGGAAAGCTTTTTGTCTAAATTTTGCTCCATGACGTTTAAAATGGTTTGATAGGTTTGGGCGCTCTGTGTTCTGCTTGGCTGCGCAACGTTAGCCCCGTCTGTCATCAGGCGGTGCAACAAATATTCCAGTTTCGTCAAAAACATGCTTGCTTCCAGTTCTTTTCCTTCGATTACACTAGTAAGGAGTCCATTGTAAAAGGTAAAAGTGAAAAACGATTTTGCCCTTTGGCACAGCAATTGAAACTGCTCAACTATTTCAGAAGTTAATTTAAAAATCCGCTCGGACAAATCCGGCATGCGGCTTGCATAAAAGGAGACAATGAGTGCCTGCATGGAGGTACCTCCTGCCGGACGCAAATTGTGAAATTCCATAGGCGGGTGCACCACCGCCTGACCGTGCTGCAGCAAAAACACATTGTTTCCCGCAACAATCTCTGCCTGTCCGCCAATAATGCACACAACTTCCCAAAAGTCGTGCATTTCTCCCTCATAATAAAAATCACTTTTGTAAATTGAGTCATGAAAAGTCACAATTGCGTCTAATTGAATTTGTTTAGAAATAATACATTTTTTATACTGTTTTTCCATAACGGCTCCAAATATCAGAATTTAAAGAATTTATCCCATATTTTCTATATATATTTAAATTCGTCTGCATTATAATTCCATTATAGGCAATGCAATTTCATTTGTCAATTATGAAAGGAGAATTTCAGTTATGGAAAAACATGCGTTCGACTTATTAAAAGAAAAGGTATTTCAATTGGTTGACTTTCATTACGACGGGGAAATAGAGCAGATAGACTGCAACTGTGTGTTTGCATCGTTAAGAAACGGCAGAGCGCAGGCGGGAGGCCTGTCTGTTCCGCAGACGGCACGGGCGTTGTTTTTATTTGCACAAAGTGTTTCTCAGGGTAAAACAGAGTTTGAAATCAGGCAGAAGCCGGCGTTTTCTAATCTTGGCGTAATGCTGGACTGCTCCAGAAACGGCGTTATGCGTGTGGAAAAGGTGAAAGAGTTTATTGACTATATGGCCTGCCTCGGTATGAATATGCTGATGCTTTATACAGAGGACACCTATGAATTGAAAGAATATCCCCTATTCGGCTATATGCGCGGACGCTACAGCGCAGAGGAACTGAAAGAAATTGACGATTATGCCTTTGGTATGGGCGTTGAACTGATTCCCTGTATCCAGACGCTGGGACATATGGAGCAATATTTAAAATGGCAGGCTGCAGCAGAGGTGAAAGACACAAAATCGGTTTTGCTGATTGACGAACCGAAAACCTATGAACTGATTGAATGCATGATAAAAACCCTCCGCGGCATTTTCCGCACAAAGAAAATTCACATTGGCATGGACGAAGCATGGGACATTGGTTTGGGAAATTATTTGAAACTGCATGGGTATACCGAGCACACCGTTATTTTAAACCGGCATTTAAACAAAGTGTGTGACCTTTGTAACAAATATGAGTTTCATCCCATGATGTGGAGCGATATGTTTTTCCGTCTGACATCTAAAAACGGCGATTACTACGTCCCGGACAGTGAATTTTCGGAAGACATGATTAACAGTATTCCGGATGTGGACATGGTTTACTGGAACTACGGTGGTGTGGATAAAACGAACCATATGAACATGATAAAAAAACACAAAGAACTGAAAAAAAACACGTTCTTTGCCGGAGCAAGCCACACTTGGTTCGGGTTTCTTCCTTTGAGCCGTGAAACAATCAATTGGGCAGAAACAGCGCTTAAAACATGTATTTCAGCAGAAAATATTGACACGGTGTTTACCACACTGTGGGAAGACGGCGGCTGTGACACCAATCAGTTTTACGCATTGCCGCTTTTGACGGCCTATTCAGAATTCTGCTACCGCGGCATAGACTGCAGCCGAGAAGAGATTGCGTCTGCCGCCGAATTTTTGACAAAAATACCGTCATCCTTAGTTGCGGCAATGGAAAACGCAACGCCCACAATAGAGGGAAAACGGATGTGGGCACGCTCTGTTGTCCTGGGAAATATTTTTTACCGCCTGTCACTTTCGGAAGAAGATTGCAGACAGTATATGAAAATCGGGAAAGAAACTGCTGCCCTTTATGAAGCGGCAGAGATGAAACATGACAAAAATAAAAATTTTTACCGGTATTGCCGTCTGCTCTTTACCATTCTGCAAAAAAAGGCGGAACTGATGCTGAAGGTTGACGAAGCATATCGGAACGGAGACAAAGCATATTTGGCAAAAGCAGCAGATGTGCTGATTCCCGCGTTAAGCCAGCTGTATAAAGCCATGGAAGAGCTGCATAGTTCTGAATGGATGCAGACCTATAAGCCTTTCGGCTATGAGGTAATCTGCGCACGCTACGGCGGACAGATTATGCTGAATCAAAATGCTTCCAGAAGAATTAAGGCTTATCTTTCAGGTGAGATTGACAAAATAGAGGAATTAGAGCAAACAAAACAAAATACAGCCCCCCCTTTTAGCGGGGTAAACTACTTAACCGCGTCTGTGATAAATTAACGGCGCCGCCAACACGGAATATTACATTTAAATTACTGAGAAAAACCCCTTGACAGAAGAAACGGAACTCTTTATAATTAGCCTTGCAACTTAAAAAAATGAGGGTTATTTATGGTTCATGACATGACTGCGGGAAGTCCCGCAAAGCTGATTTTAAAGTTTTCTCTGCCGTTTTTCTTCGGCTCACTGTTTCAGCAGCTTTACTCCACGGTGGATATGTTGATTGTCGGGCGCCTTTTGGGTTCAGACGCATTGGCGGCCGTGGGTGCAACGGGAAACATGTGTGCATTTATCATTTGGGGCGCCTGCGGCGCCATGACGGGGTTTTCGGCGGTTACTGCACAACGGCTGGGTGCAAAAGACGGAAACGGCGTGAAGGTGTCGTTTTTTGTGTCGCTGGTGTTAATGGCAGCAATCAGTCTGGTGTTGACTCCTTTAAGCATGGTTTTTCACAAGGAAATTTTGCTTTGGATGAAAACACCCCAGGAAATTTTGGGTGACGCATCGTCATACGTGTTTGTCATTCTGGCGGGAACAGTGTTTACCATGTGTTATAACCTGCTGTCAGGCATGATTCGCGCCATGGGAAACAGCAAAATTCCGTTTTACTCCTTGGTGTTAAGCTCAGTTGTAAACATTGTTTTGGACGTGTTTTTCATTGCTGTGGTACATACTGGCGTTTGGGGTGCGGCGCTGGCAACGGTAATATCACAGGTTGCCGCATGTATTTTTTGCGCCGCGGCGATTTTGAAAAAGTTCCCAGACCTGATTTTTTCAAGACAACAATGCATTTTTGATAAGATAATTGCCGGCCGATGCCTGCGCATTGGAATTCCCATGTTTTTTCAGAACTCACTGATTTCCGGAGGCGGCATGATTGGGCAGAGTGCGATTAATTTGTTTGGCACGGCGGCCATTGCCGCTACTACCGCAGTTGGGCGCATTATCAATATTTTGTTCGGTCTGTTCAATTCTGTGGGGGCCGCAATGGTGACCTATGTGAACCAAAACGCCGGGGCAGGGAACATAGAACGCATTCACAGGGGCGTTAAGGTGTCTTGCTTCATCTCTGTTCTTTTGGGGGCTTTTGCCGCGCTGGTGATGCTGCTGT
The DNA here is from genome assembly GCF_014384785.1 of Congzhengia minquanensis. Classification (NCBI taxonomy): domain Bacteria; kingdom Bacillati; phylum Bacillota; class Clostridia; order Eubacteriales; family Oscillospiraceae; genus Congzhengia; species Congzhengia minquanensis. Next base: position 364,895 of record NZ_JACRSU010000002.1, on the reverse strand, counting down.
TCGGAAAAAATCTTGTTTTATTGTTTGTTAGCGGGGACAAAAATGTAAAAGAAATTGTGCAGTTTTCTGTGCGGTATATTTTATTTATGGTTCCTGCGTTTCTGTTTGTGTCGCCGGTGGAGGCGCTTCGGAACACCATGCACGGAATCGGCCTTTCCATTATTCCGGTAATTGCCTGCGCCATTGAGCTTGTTACGCGTACAACGCTGTCTTTGGTAACGCAGTATGTAAAAAGTTATACGCTGGTGTGTCTCATTGAACCCTCGGCCTGGACGGTTGCCGTGATACCCTTAGCCATTACATATGCGGTGTGGTATTGGAAAAATATACGAACGGTGCGTAAACGGGAATTAGACCAGCAGCAAATAAGCCCATCTGTTTAACAGATGGGCTTATGTTTTTTGCTTATTTTGTTTCCCTTAATTCCACACGCCTGATTTTTCCGCTGATGGTTTTCGGAAGTTCTTCTAAAAATTCCACCACCCGTGGATATTTATAGGGCGCTGTGTGGGTTTTTACATAATCCTGAATTTCCTTTTTCAGCGCATCGGATCCCTGTGTATTTTTGGTCAGCACAATAGATGCTTTTACAATCTGTCCCCTAATTTCGTCCGGCACAGCTGTAACGGCACATTCTAAAACATAGGGAAGCTCCATGATAACGCTTTCAATTTCAAACGGCCCAATCCGGTAGCCGGAGGATTTAATCACATCGTCAATCCTGCCCACAAACCAAAGGTATCCATCTTCGTCGCGCCAGGCTAGGTCGCCGGTGTGATAAAGTCCGTCGTGCCAAGCCTTTTTCGTGTTTTCCTCGTCGCCGTAATAGCCCATAAATAAACCGCAGGGTTCATTTTTGTCGGTTCTTACAACAACCTCGCCGGTTTCACCAACGCCAGCACTTGTGCCGTCGTCTAACACAACATCCACATCGTAAAGCGGGGAGGGTCTGCCCATTGAGCCTGGCTTTGCCACCATGCCGCGCAGTGTTCCAACTGTAAGGGTGGTTTCTGTCTGCCCAAATCCTTCCATCAGGCGCAGCCCTGTTGCCTTTTTCCACTGTTCATACACTTCCGGGTTTAACGCCTCGCCGGCGGTTGTGGTATATTCCAGAGAAGAAAGGTCATACTGCGACAAATCCTCTTTAATAAAGAAGCGGTACATGGTTGGGGGGGCACAGAAAGTGGTAATATTATATTTTTTGAACATGGGCAGAATGTCGTCTGCCTGAAACTTATCAAAGTCATACACAAAAATTGCTGCTTCACACAGCCATTGGCCGTAAAGCTTTCCCCAAAGGGCTTTTCCCCACCCAGTGTCGGAAATGGTAAAGTGAATTCCGTCAGGGTTTACGTTGTGCCAGTATTTTGCCGTGATAAAATGTCCCAGCGGATATTTGTGGTTGTGTGTTGCAATTTTCGGATATCCTGTGGTACCCGACGTAAAGAACATAAGTAACGGGTCTGAGCCGCAGGCAGAATCGGGTTTTCTTTCATATGTATCGGAAAATGCAGGCATTTCCTCGTTAAAGTTGTGCCAGCCGTCACGCTGGCCGCCAACTAAAATTTTTGTAATTTTTTGATAGTTTTTCTCCGCTAAATCCACCTGATGGGATACGTCGGTGTCAGCCGTGCAGACAATGGCGCTGACGCCTGCAGATTGAAAGCGATAGTCAAAATCGTGTTCCACCAGCAGGTGAGTGGCAGGAATGACAACTGCACCAATTTTGTGCAGCGCCAAAATAGAGAACCAGAATTGGTAGTGCCTTTTCAGCACCAACATAACCCTGTCGCCCTTTTTAATGCCCAGCGATTCAAAATAATTCGCGGTCATGGAAGAATACCGGCTGATGTCACGGAACGTAAACCGCTTTTCCTGCTTGTCGTGAGAAATGAACAGCATTGCCAGTTTATCGGGGCATTTCTCCGCCAGCACGTCGATACAATCAAACGCAAAATTAAACTCCTCTGCGTTGTGAAATGAAATGTCAACCAAACGGCCTTCTTTGTCTTCCACCGTGTTAATGAACTTGCTGTAAACGTCAGCATCCGTTTGAAAATTTTTATAGGGCATGTCGTCATACGCAGTGTTATCGCCCAATGCGTCTACATCTTTCATGACGATAGCATAAATCTCAACGTCGTTACCGTCCATAGCCACCATTCTGTGAGGCGTGGCACTGTTATAATAAATGGTGTCGCCGGCTTCTAAAATTTCCGTGTTGCTGCCAACAGTCATCTTAAGGCGGCCTTTCACCACAATGTCGAACTCCTGTCCCTTATGGGAAGAAGCTTCGCCCTCACCGGCATTTTCAAGGTAAGGAATAATAACGTGATAAGGCTCCGACGTTTTGTTTTTAAACATAGAGGCCAGATTTTTATATTCATAGCCCTCTTTCCGCGTAATGGGCAGGCCGCCGCCGCGCCTTGTAACCTCGTAGCTGGTCAGCGTGGGACTTGCGCCTTTGAGCAAATCAGTCGGATCCAGGTTGAGGCACTTTGCGCACTTATAAATGAATGTGAAATCAAAGTCCTTCTCTCCGTTTTCATAAGCTTTATACTCGTCTGCGGTAATATCTGTGTTTTGGGCCATAATTTCTTCTGAAAGACCCAAAATCTCTCTGGCGTTTCTAATTCGGAGAGCCACATCCTTTAAATGCTCATTGTTGTCAACCATTGCAATTCCTCCTTAAAAAATTTTTTTTAATTTAAAGCAGGTCGGCGATATCTAAAATCAGCCGTTCTGTTTTTTCCCATCCTAAACACGGGTCTGTGATGGATTTTCCATACACGCCGTCTTCAATTTTCTGGCTGCCGTCTTCAATATAGCTTTCAATCATAAAGCCTTTCACAAACTGCTTAATGTCGTTCGAGTGCCTGCAGCTGTGAAGCACCTCTTTGCAAATTCGAATCTGTTCTAAATATTGTTTGTTTGAGTTAGAGTGGTTGGCGTCAACCACTAAGGCCATGTTCTGCAGGTTTTTTGCGGCATAAAGGTCGTGCAGACGGATTAAATCCTCGTAGTGGTAGTTGGGATTTGCCTGGCCGTGTTTGTTCACAGAACCGCGCAAAATTGCATGGGCGTAGGGGTTGCCTTCTGTCTTAACCTCCCAGCCGCCATAAATAAAGGTGTGGCCATGCTGGGCCGCGATAATGGAGTTTAACATAACGGAATAGTCTCCACTGGTGGGATTTTTCATTCCCACAGGAACATTAATTCCGCTGCAGGTTAAACGGTGCTGCTGGTTTTCCACAGAACGTGCGCCTACTGCAACATATGACAGCAAATCGGAAAGGTACCTGTAATTCTCAGGATACAGCATCTCATCGGCACAGAAAAAGCCGGTTTCGGCAATTACGTCTGTATGCAGCTTCCTGATTGCTAAAATACCATGAAGCATGTCCGCTTTTTTTGTGGGATCTGGCTGGTGCAGCATGCCCTTATATCCTTCGCCTGTGGTGCGGGGCTTATTTGTGTAAACACGAGGTACGATTAAAATTTTATCAAAAACTTTATCCTGCAACTTTTTCAGCCGTGTGCAGTAGTCTAAAACTGCAGTTTCATTGTCTGCTGAGCAGGGGCCGATCAGCAGAATAAACTTGTCAGACTCGCCCGTAAAGACTTTTTTCACCTGGTCGTCAAACTGCTGCTTTTTTGCTGCATATTCCGGTAAAAGCGGATATCGTTCTTTGATTTCCTCCGGACCGGGCAACTCTCTGATATAATTCATCTGCATCGTCTCAAAACCTCTTTTCAAATAATTTTGCAGTTTATCGTCTGCAATAGGAATATTAGCATAATTTGCAGCGAATGTCAAATGTTTTAGGCTATTTAAAATCGCAAAAGCAAAAAACAATAAAAATCTAAAACACACTTTGTTTTTTATGTGAAAAATGGCAGTTTTGTTTTAAACGAAATTTGTAAATGGAAATAAATGTTTCTTATATTTTGCTTTTTATTCTTGATTGTCAAGCTGTTTGTTCTTGTCAAAATAATTTAACAAGCTACAAATAATTGCAATTTCTTCATCGCTTAAATTATCAAGCGACAACATGCGTTTATTGTCGACCTCCAGTAAATAATCTGTCGTTACGCGGAACAACTTAGCCATTAAAATTATGTGTTTCATTGCAGGTGCAGAAGTTTGATTTTCCCATGCCAAAACGCTGGTACGCGCAATATTTAGTTTTTTTGCCAAATCTACCTGACTTAAATGGTATTGTTCTCTTAACTTTTTAATTCTATCACATATCATATTATCAATCCTTTCAAATTTAGTCTACTGAAAAATGATGTCAATATACACATCATTCAATGATGTGTATATTGACATTTGATAAAAACTATGTTAAAATAACTTCAGTTTCAATTATAAATGAGAGGAGAAAGTATAATGAAAAAGTATGTATGTTCTATTTTAACGGCATTGCTGATGTTAATAGCTGTATTTCCTTGTGTTTTTGGTGTAGACAGCTTAGATTTATCTGACTCTATGCATTTAACCTTTGAATTGGATCAAGAAGACATCAAAGCAAGCTATGGTGCTTCCCTTACAAAGATAAGCGGAGGATTTGGAGGCTCTTCTGGCTCGTTGTCAATTACCAATGGTACAGATGAAAAAGGCGGTTTTTTTAAGAACGGACTCAGGTTATATTCCGGCAGGGAATACCTGTTTTCTGTAAACGTTAAATCGGAGGAGCTACTTGGGAATCCTCGTGTCACCTTATTTTTTCACTATGAAGAGGAAAATGAAAACGGCGAAATTACATCATCCTCCGGAACAGGATATCAAAGCGTGCGCCTTGTAAACCGTGAGAATGTTGGAAATGGCTGGGTTAGATATTTTAACACCTATACAGTTGCTGAAACCTGCACAACAGGCAACGGGCAAGCCAAGATTTATTCGCCGGATTGCAGCATCGACTTCCGGGGTGGTTCGGCAAATGTCAGCTTTCTCGCGGATGATTTCATCGTTGAACCGGTATATCCTGCAGAAATGGTACATGAAAATAATCTTTTGCTGCACGAATCCTTTGACGGTACAGCTGTTGCTTTAAAAGGCATGGGCGCTGCGATGTCCCTGCAGGAAGCAGGCGGTATGGATGATTCCGGCTGTATCTCTGTCGTTCCTTCAAACGGAAACGGCGGTGTTATGTTAAATTCAGCATTATCAATTATTCCCGGTGCGGTTTACAAAATCTCCTGGTTTGCCAAGGCGAGCAACGAGTCGGCTGTTGGTAAATATCTTGCGGGATACTTTGATTTTTCCGGCATTAAGAACGAAGACGGCACAACTGTTTTTTCCGCAAATCAAAATTCTTCATATGTAAGAAATTATTCAAAGCTTGCCATGTCAGATGCGCATGGCACCGTCACAGCGTTAACTAAGGATTGGCAGTATTACGAGTGCATTTATAAGCCGAATAACTGGCTTTACAGTGTGTACAGCGAATTACCAGCAACGTTCTACACAAGAATTTTTGACGATTTATCCGGACAGGGAAGCGGAACGGATTGCAGTTTTTTGCTGGACGAAATAAAAATTGAAAAACTGGACACGCCATTTAACGGAAATTTCTCTTTTCCGTTCGAGACAAAGGGCTTGTGGAACGGATTTCAGACCGGATCCAATGTGAGCGATACCTGGCTGAAGGGAGAGAATACGCAGGTAAGCGCAGTAACTGCTGACAATCCGTATATTACAGTGATTCAGTCCGCAAACAGCAGCAATGAGAACGATCTGGAAACCCGGGGCATCCGGCAGTATATATCCAGAACTGCCGGTAAAAATTATATTTTATCCTTTCGCGCAAGGGCACAGGAAGCGGGGCATACGCTTGTGCCGTATATTAAAACACTGAATGCAGATGGAACCGAGCATTCTTTGCAGCTAACAAATGCAGACGGTTCACTGCCTGCACTGTCTGATACATGGCAGGTTTTCAAGCTAAAGTTCACCGAAAGCGCCAATATAGGCAGCGGAATGCTTGGTTTTTCTGCTGACAGCGGCGCCAATACTTCGGATTTTGCTTTTGATATTGATGATATTATACTGAAGCCTATTTCACCGGAATTTACAGAAATCCCTCTTACCGGCAGCTTTGAGGTGGGTAAAACCATTACCGCAGGCGTAACGACCGAGGGGACGAATTCCAAGGTTCGGTATAAAGTGATGTCCTCTTTGGACAATGTTCATTTTTCATGTATTTCACAGGGACTGATGACACAAAATACAATTTCACATACTATCACAACAGGTAATGTAGGAACATATATCCGTTTTGAGTTTGCCGGTATAGTAGATGGAAGCTTTGCTCCAAAGGTTGTGACGGAATCTGGCTATATTTCGGGAGCTTCATTAAAGTTCACTTCCACCTCCGGTGACAGCTTTGTTCAAGCAGAGGCAGCGCTTCATCAGAATCAGTGTGTCGGTAAAAGGATAAAGCTAATTGCTGCTGCGTATGGAAAAGACAGAGAATTGCTTAACATCTCTGAATTTTGTGCGTTGTATGACACCTTGACGGACGGAAAATTGACCGTTCGTGTTGAAAAAAACACAGAAACAGTGATGGTTAAAGCATTTTTATGGATTGATGAAACGTTGGAGCCGATTGTTCACGCAAAGGTGCTGGGCGGAACAGAAAATGCAGTTCTGCCCTTGAAAGTTTATCTGATTGGCGACTCAATATGCTATGATTACGGCACAGAAGTGACTCAACGTGTGGGATGGGGAACAAAATTTGATGATAGCTTTGTCAGCGGCGTTACGGTTGATAACTGTGCTGTACGCGGCGAAAGCTCCCTTACATATCTTTATGCAGAACGGAATCCCGCGGATGAATCGGCAACACACAGATGGTGGCATCCCAATAAAAAGTGGGATGAAATACTCACAGACAGCACGCCGGGAGACTATTGCCTCATTTCTTTAGGCACAAATGACAAAAACTATTATACCGGCGGAAATTTCACCATTGGCTGTTCCAAAGAACAATATCGTAAAAATTTGGAGCGGTTTATAAATGAGGGCAGAGAAGCAGGATTAAATATCTTGTTTGTAACCCCGATTCCCGCAATTGGCGTGGCGACTACTTTTAACTCAATTTCGGACTATGCCGGCGTTATGATTGAGGTAGCAAATGAAAATAATGTAACGGTTTTGGACTTAAACAAAAAAATGTATGATTACTGCATGGAAATGGGGGCGGAAACTGCTTTTAACACATACTACTGTTATGAAATGAATGATAGTATCCATATAAATGATGAGGGCGCTAAACTGGTGAACAGCTTCATTTTGGAGATGCTAGAAGCCTCTGTGAGTCCTCTGAAACAATTTATTAACAGGGAGGAACAGAAATGAAAAAAGCATTTGTTTTGTATTTAACTTTTGTTTTAATGCTGTCTACTTTCTTGCCGGTTCTGTCCGGCGCAGAAAATAATGAAACGGTAAATGATGTCACAATTTGCGGCTTTGAAACACCGGACGGATATTCGGCAATTTATACCGCAAACCATGTGTGGCAGGCAGGCGGATATGCCGGTTCTGACGGTGCATTAAAAATATCTCAGGGAACAAATAAAATGTCGGGTGTGGCGATTAACGGCATAAATACCGTTGTGGGAACAACATATGATATTTCCATAATAGTAAAACCGCCGCAGGATAATCCGAACGCACTTGACAAATGTCATGTGGTGGTGTATCATAGCTGGTATGATGAGGGAGACAACGGCGAAATGGTCATTTCGCCGCAACTTTCAGGCTATCACGAAATGGCACTCCCCGTAAAAACCGATATGGGCGGCGGTTGGTATCAGTATTCTGTGAAATATACCGTTTCCGAAACCTGTAATGTATGGTCTTCGGGAGCTGTTTCTGTACATAATGTTTACGGAACGGCAAGTAAACTGGAATTCCGTGGGCAGACCACAGATGTTGAATATATGGTAGACGATTTCATATGTGTTCCCGCAGCTCTTAATGAAGAAACAACTGAGGGGGACCATTCGGTTTTGATTGATATTGATTTTGAGAATGGTTTGGAAGGGATGACAGGGGCAGATTGCACGGTTTCTCTGTCACCTACAGGCGGAGTCGGCGGTTCTGCTCATCTGAAAGCTGCGGCCGCCGGCACCATGGGGGGCGTTAAATATGACGGCCTTACCATTGAACCTGACAGAGTTTATAAGTTGTCTTGGTGGGCTAAGGCAGATAACGAAACGGCATTAAACAAGTATCTTACCGGTTACTTCTTTTTTAGCGGCGGATTTGGTTGGACAGAGGATTATCACGTCAGAGAAAATTCAAAGCTGTTTATGAATAATGAAGACGGTGAAAATCCTACTCTTACATACGATTGGCAGTATTTTGAATGCTACTACAAGACTCAGAACTCGGCCTATGTTGCAGGTGAAACGCTTTCAGCGTACTTTTTTACAAGACTGTTTTCCACGCCTACCGGTGCAAACAACGGCGAGGGTTGTGAATTCTCAATTGATGATATTAAACTGGAAAAACTCGCGGCACCTTTCAACGGCGCCTTTGATTTGCCGCACACGTTTGAAACCTCCTGGAACTCACCTGTGACCTATTATCCGACTTGGCTTGTCGGGGAAAATACTACGGCATCTTACAATTTCGTTGAAAATCCGTATCTTACGGTAACGCAGTTTGCAAATTCCGCAGGTGGAGAAGACACAGACACTCGTGTGCTGAAACAGTATGTACCCAGAAAAGCGAATACCGAATACAAGCTTACATTTAGGGCGAAATCTGATACAGAGAGTGTCAATCTTGTTCCGGTTTATACAACCTTTGATGGTGAAAAAACAGCAGAGACAGAGTTGTTGACACTTACAGACGGTGGTTATCCCGCACTTTCTGCAGAGTGGCAAAACTATGAGATTCTTTTTTCTACCGACGAAAAGACGAGCAATGCGGTTTTGGGCTTTTCAGCCGAGGCAGGAGGTAACACAGAATCGCTCAGCTACGATATTGATGACATTGCGCTGGTTGAACAAGTTCCCGTAATTGATGCGGTTCCTTTAACCGGAGAGGTAAAAAACGGAGGCGTCATTTCAGCAGGCGCCGTTTCGCGGATAGATGGAACAAACATATTATATCGTATATTATGCTCGCGGGATAACGTTAATTATACAACTTTAAAGTATGGTTTTTTGACAGAGAAAACAATAGATTATTTGTTGACAGAAAATGATTCCGGAAGGTATATTAAAATGGAATTTATCGGTATTTGCGGCGACACAGTTACAAATAAAATCGTGACAGAGCCGGTATTTTTCGGCGGTTCGTTTGTAAATTTTACATCAGATATTTATAGCGATGAGCTTTCCGCACAGGGCAGTATTATGGATGAAAGCCTTCTGGGAACGGAGGTTTTAGCGATTATTGCAATGTATGATGCAGAGGGAGCACTGCTTGGTACTTATCAAAATAAGCAGTACACAGATACCATACAAAATGGCAGAATCAACGTATCCGGTTCCAGACTGTCCGGCACTTGCCGGGCGAAAGCGTTTTTGTGGAAAGGAGACGGGACGTTGACGCCGCTTGCGCAGACAAAGGAAATATCTCAAATGAAAAGAAATAAAAACGTAATGGTGAACATTGCCGCAGACGGCTTGGAGAGTGCGGTAATCAGGAGCACATCATCCGAACCGGAAGAATATGTGAAAAATACGAAAGAATACATTTCCAATTATCTGCAAAACGCACCGGTAGGCAGAATGTTATTTAATGTTTGTTACAGCCGGTCTGTTGTGGACAGCGATGCAATTGATTCCATGCTATATAACGTAGAAACAAATAACGACGGAACGGCAAAACGGGATGAAAACGGAAATGTGATAAAAACAGTTGCACCCGTGTGTGAATCTACGAGCATGCTCAGCAAGTACAGGGCAATGATTGAACGCGGTATTGATGTTGTTGACATGGCGATTGACGCAACACATGATTTCGGAGCAGAGGCATGGGTTTCTGTTCGCATGAATGACCATCATTATCCTAATGATCCGGGATTTAATTCCTCGTTCAGGTATAACCGCGCCGCAGAGGTAGGCGTTAACGGTTCAAGAGGTAGCATGGATTATACAAAAAAAGCAGCGCAGAACTATTTTAAGAGCTATATTATAGAGCTTTGTGAAAAATATGATATTGACGGTATTGAATTTGATTATCTGCGTTCCTGCCCGATTATGTCAACAGCAGATGAAGCCGGCAGACAGGAGTTAAACCGCTATATCAAAGAGCTTCGGGACACTGTGAATGCCATAGCGGAAAGCCGCGGAAAAGAAATTAAAATTTCTGCACGGATTTATCCGGAAGAACAGATGAACATAAATTATGGCGTAGACGCTGCGCAATGGATTGCAGACGGCTCAATTGATGTTTTGACGGTTGAGGGATGGTATATTCCCACCTACTATCACATTCCTGTTCAGGAGTGGCGCTCGAGCATTAATGCGAAGAATACGGAAAATCATCCATACAGTCTTCTGTGCGGAACAGACTGGGCCGTGCGTTGTGATTCGCGGGCGAAGGAAGGATACATCATGTGGATTACGCTGGAACAGTTTAAGGGATTTGCAAGTGCAGCTTACGAGAAGGGTGCTGATGGCGTTTATTTCTTTAACCATTTTGCACCAAACAGCGACTCCGGAGGTTCAACGTATTATATTGACAAAAACGGCGTAAAAACGAGAAAAAGTATTTTAACCGAAAAACTAAAATCTGCGGCATCACAGAAAGAAGCAGAAACAGGAATGCGGGCCTATGTTAATACCTGCAGAGATTATTCAAATACGCTTTATCCAATCGCACTGTCAGACTCATTCAGCTTTGTGATAAACACAGGAAGCAGGCCGGAAAGCGGTTATTACACAGTTTTGGTTGGAATAGACGCAATGGAGGGCTTTGAAGAAAACCTTCTGACGGTAACAGTAAATGGTGGTTCGGCAACGCAAATCGGCGATGTGCCTCATGTACCTGGATTTATTTGGAGTGCATCAACGTCAAGTGAGCCGGCCGCAAGCCACGTTTCAGAAACGGCACCGCGGGTTATGCAGTTTGTGGTTGATGATCTTTCCGCAATTCGCAATGGAGAAAACACCGTAACAATTACCAATCCATCGGGAAAAACACAGAGCACTAAATGGCTTGAAATTCAGGTGGATTCCACTATTGGGGCTGTGCCGTTAGAAATGGCAAATTAAAAATATAAGCAAATGATGCAGCGGGATTCGAAATCCCGCTGTGTTAATGTGCAAAAGCAATATACAGCAGAAATCGTGTAGCGGTAATTTAAAACATATTAAAATGGAAAATTTTATATTTTAATTTACCAGTTTAATCCTCCCTATTCTAATTATGTTTGGTATTTATCCCGTAAAAAAGGTTATAATTTTAATGTAGAAGAAAATCAGGGGGGATAAAATGGGGAAAAAAGACAAATTTATCATTCAAAAAACAGACAGGCTTTGCGGGACAGTTGAAGTATCGGGCTCGAAAAACGCGGCCATTCCAATTTTGGCCGCCACGCTTTTGGCAGAGGGAAAATCTACCTTAAATAACGTGCCCGGTCTTACTGATATTACAGTGATGTGTGAAATTCTCAATTGCTTGGGCGCCCGCGTTAGTTTTGACGGCGCTAACAACGTAACCGTGGATGCGCAAAATTTAGACCACACCGTTGCACCTTATGACCTGACATCGAAAATGAGAGGCTCGTTTTTGGTCATGGGGCCCCTTTTGGCCCGTATGAAAAAGGTTCGCTTATCACTTCCCGGCGGATGCCCCATCGGCTCGCGGCCGGTTGACCTGCATCTTAAGGGCTTTGACGCACTTGGCGCTGAGATAACAAAAGGCTTTGGATTTGTTGAGGTCACATGTAAAAAGCTTGTAGGCAATAAAATCTATTTGGATTTTCCCAGCGTTGGCGCCACAGAAAACATTTTAATGGCTGCTGTGGCTGCTGAAGGCGTAACGACCATTGAAAATGCTGCGGCAGAACCTGAAATTGCCGATTTGGCGTGCTTTTTGACGTCTATGGGCGCTGATATCAGCGGCGCGGGCACAGACTCTATCACCGTTCACGGAGTGAAAACGTTTCAGCCGGTGGAATATTCCATCATGCCGGACAGAATTGAAGCGGGCAGCTTTATGATTGCTTCTGCAATTACCAACGGAGATATTACCATAAACGGTGTTATCCCCGAGCATATTAAACCCCTAACCGCAAAGCTGTGCGAAATCGGCGCTGAAATTGACGTAAACGGCAACTCTCTAAGAATTCGGGGAAACGGGCACTACACCGCAACAGACGTAAAAACCCTTCCGTTTCCTGGTTTTCCAACCGACATGCAGGCGCAGATGATGTCGCTTTTGTCGGTATCTGACGGCACGGGCATTGTGACAGAAACGATTTTTGAAAACCGGTTTATGCATGCGCAGGAGCTGTGCAGAATGGGTGCAAACATTAAGGTGGAAGGACACTGTGCTGTAATTGAAGGAACGCCGGAGCTTACAGGAGCAAAGGTTGTTGCAAGCGACCTGCGGGCCGGTGCAGCGCTGGTGCTGGCAGGATTAAACGCCAAAGGGACAACAGAGGTATTAGACATTTACCACATTGACCGGGGATATGAAAACTTAGACGGAAAGCTTCGGTCTTTAGGTGCAGACATTCAGCGGGTATCCTATTAAATTTACGGCTGAGACAAGCACTCAGCCGTTTGTTTTTTTGCAAAAAGCGCCATCCGGCATTATGACGGATGGCGCTCTGGTTAAAAGAACGACATAATATAATATACAATACCTGCAACCACCGATGAGGTGATACCATAGACTAAAACGGGGCCTGCGACGGTGAACATTTTAACGGCTAAGCCTAAAACCAGTCCCTCGCTTTTAAATTCCATGGCCGGCGAAACAATGGAGTTTGCAAAGCCCGTTATAGGAACAATGCTTCCTGCGCCGGCATACTTTGCAAGCCGGTCGTAAAGGCCAAGGCCCGTAAAGAATGCACCTAAGAACACCAGTGTGGTTGAGGTTCCCATGGCGGCGCCCTCCTCATCGAAACCCATTGCCTGATACCCATTTAAAATGAGCTGTCCGATCACGCAGATGAGGCCGCCGACGATAAAGGCCCAAATTACGTCTTTCACAATTGGTGAATTGGGTGTTTTTTTATCTACATAATCCTGATATTGTTTATCCGTCATATTATTTTTCATAAACAAAAGTTCCTTCCTACCTTATTTATATGCACAAACCATAACTGCCCGGCTGGACAGTGCGTTGGGACCGCTTTCGGAAAAATTCATGTAAAGTCCGAAACTTAAAGCGCATATAATGAATAAAGCAGCAAGAATCCTGGCATAATTTTTTAAAGTCATAGTTTTAAGTCCCTTCCTTTCTTTTCGTTTGTATACAGGTATTGTTTGAAAAAAAGAAATATTTTATTCCTTTCTTTAAAAATAAATCATAATTCATTTGTTAAAATATGAACAAATACTTACATTTTTAACAATTTTAAGTTTTTCTTGAGGAAAGACTTGAAATCAGTGCAGCCTGTGTGCTATAATACACAAATGAGAAGTTTTAACAGGGAGGATAAAGACATTGCCAGCAATATTAGAAAAGAAAGAAAACAATACGGTAGACTTTACCATTACGGTTTCAAAAGAAACCTTTGGGGCTGCCGTGGACGAGGCATTCAAAAAGAACGTTAAGAAAATTTCGGTTCCCGGTTTCAGAAAGGGAAAAGCGCCAAGAAAACTGATTGAAAAAACTTATGGAGAAGGCATATTTTTTGATGAAGCGGTTGATTCCGTTCTGCCCGCAGCATATGATGATGCGGTGAAAGAACTGAATTTAGAGCCTGTTGACACACCGAAAATTGACATTAAAGAAATCGGAAAAGACAAGGATTTGGTTGTTTCTGCAAGCGTTACCGTAAAGCCTGAGGTAAAACTTGGTGAATATAAGGGTTTAAAACTGGACGACATTGTACATACTGTAAGTGATGACGATGTTGATGCCGAGCTTTCAAAACGCCAGGAAAAAGGCGCAAGACAGGTTACGGTAGAAGACCGTGCAGTGCAGGAAAAGGACACGGCAACCATCGACTTTGAAGGCTTTATCGACGGCACAGCGTTTGCCGGCGGCAAAGGTGAAAATTTTGAACTGGTAATCGGCAGCGGTCAGTTTATTCCCGGATTTGAAGAACAGATTATCGGAAAGTCTATTGGTGACGAATTTGACGTTAACGTTACGTTCCCCGAAGACTATCATTCGGAAGAACTCAAGGGAAAAGCGGCTGTGTTCAAAACAAAGGTCAACGCAATCAGCTATAAAGAGCTCCCTGAGTTAGACGACGAGTTTGCAAAAGATGTGAGTGAATTCGATACGTTAGCGGAGTTAAAAGAAGATATTAAAAAGAAATTGCAGGAGAGTGCTGACGCACGTACAAAACAGGAAAAGGAAAACGCCGCTGTGGATAAGGTTGTAGAAAACATGACGGTAGACGTTCCTGAGTGCATGGTGAACACACGGATTGAAAGCACCATTCGCGAAAACAACGCCCGTATGGCACAGCAGGGAATTTCTTTTGAACAGTATTTAGGGTATATGGGCACGACTTTAGACCAGTTTAAAGAACAGATTAAGCCAAACGCCGAACTTCAGGTTAAAGGTACACTTGCTTTAGAGCAGATCGCCAAGGAAGAAAACATTGAAGTGAGCGAAGCTGATTTAGAAGAACAGCTCAAAAAAATGGCAGAGGCCTACAGCATGGAACTGGAGAAGGTTAAGGAATTTATGCGGGAAGAGGACTTAGAGAATATCAAAGCCGACCTTAAAATTTCCAAAGCGTTAGATTTTATTGTGGAAAACACGAAATGGTCGAAGCCTGCGGCAAAGAAACCTGCAGCAAAAAAGGCGGCTGCTGACAAAGCAGACGCTAAAACGGCAGAAGAAAAGCCCAAGAAGACCACAAGAAAGAAGAAAGCGGAAGAAACAAAAAGCGAAGAATAAATTTTTAGCCTACGGAGGTAATTTTAATGAGCTTAGTACCGGTGGTTGTGGAACAGACAAGCAGGGGTGAGCGTTCCTACGATATCTATTCCAGACTTTTAAGAGACAGAATTATATTTTTAAGCGAGGAAGTGAACGACGTAACCGCCAGCTTAGTGGTTGCGCAGATGTTGTTTTTGGAAGGCGAAGACCCTGACAAGGACATTCAGTTTTACATCAACAGCCCCGGGGGTTCCATTACTTCCGGCATGGCAATTTATGACACGATGCAATACATAAGGTGCGACGTGTCTACCATTTGCGTTGGCATGGCGGCCTCTATGGGTGCGTTTTTGCTGGCGGCTGGGGCACCCGGAAAGCGGTTTGCCCTTCCCAACAGTGAAATTATGATTCATCAGCCCTTAGGCGGCATGCAGGGCCAGGCGACGGACATTAAAATCCATGCCGACAGAATTATTAGAATTAAAGAAACATTGAACAAAATTTTAAGCGAGCGGACTGGAAAACCGATTGAGCAAATTCAGCAGGACACCGAGCGTGACAACTTCATGTCGGCCGACGAGGCCGCGGCCTATGGTTTGATCGACAAAGTCATTGTTTCAGGAAGAGAAATTCAAAAATAAAGTGTGAGTCTTACAAAAAGGGGCTGTTATTATGACAGCCCCTTTTTAAGAGAGTGAACCTTTCGGGTAACAAAACAACCCGTGATACATAAAAGTATAATAGTATTATCTTTTTGTTGTGTGCAAATTCTGCCCGAAATTTGTATACAGAAAAAAAGCGGGCAGAAAGGCTGTGTTTCATATGGCAACGAGAAATGATGAAGACTTGAAAATTCGCTGCAGCTTCTGCGGGAAATATGAAAACGAAGTTCTGAGAATGTTTGAAGGCCCAAACGTTTGTATTTGCAATGAGTGCATTGCGCTTTGCAACCGTTATTTGGGCGAAAATTTTGACATTTCCGAGCCGGAGGTAAGTTTAGGCGGACTTCCGAAGCCAAAAGAAATTAAAGAAATTTTAGACCAATATGTAATCGGTCAGGACAAGGCGAAAAAAACGCTTTCTGTGGCGGTTTACAATCATTATAAGCGCATTGAAAATAAAAGCGGGGCACACGACGTGGACATTCAAAAGTCCAACATTCTCCTGCTTGGCCCTACCGGTTCGGGCAAAACACTGCTGGCACAAACGCTGGCAAAAATTTTAAACGTTCCGTTTGCAATTGCAGACGCCACCACTTTAACCGAGGCGGGCTATGTTGGTGAGGACGTTGAAAACATTTTGCTCAAGCTCATTCAGGCAGCAGACGGTTCAATTGAGGACGCTCAGCGCGGCATAATTTATATCGACGAAATTGACAAAATTACCAGAAAGTCTGAAAATACGTCCATTACCCGCGACGTCAGCGGCGAGGGTGTTCAGCAGGCGCTCCTTAAAATTTTGGAGGGAACGGTGGCCTCTGTGCCGCCCACCGGCGGAAGAAAGCACCCCCACCAGGAATTTTTGCAGATTGACACAACCAACATTTTGTTCATCTGCGGCGGCGCGTTCGACGGCATTGAAAAAATTATCAGCAGAAGAACCATGTCAAAATCTATGGGCTTCGGCGCAGACATTAAAAGCAAAAACGACTATAACGTGGGCGAGGTTTTGGCAAAAATTGAACCCCAGGATTTGCTGAAGTTCGGAATTATTCCGGAGCTGATTGGCAGACTGCCGGTTGTTGCATCGCTTGACATGCTGGACAAAAAGTCGTTGGTGCGCATTATTAAAGAACCCAAAAATGCGATTTTAAAACAGTATAAAAAGCTGTTTGAGATAGACGGAATTACGCTGAACATGGAAGAAGACGCCATTGAAGCCATTGCCCAGAAAGCACTTGACAGAAAGACAGGGGCCAGGGGACTGCGCTCCATCATCGAGGAGGCCATGCTGGATATTATGTACGAACTTCCGTCGGAGGAAGACGTTGAAAGCTGCACCATTACGAAAGAATGCGTAACGGAGCACAAGCCGCCGGTGGTTTCCCGGAAACAAGCGCTGATAGACGGCGACTCGGCAGCGTCGTAAAATATAAAGAGGCTGCCTTTTATAAGACAGCCTCTTTTTAATAGAGGGATGAAAATGGAACTGATTGAAATTGGAAAAATTGTTGGTACCCACGGCATTAAAGGCGAAGTAAAGCTTGCTCCCTGGACCGACGATTTATATGATTTGTTAAATATGGAAGAATTCTACTTGCAGGACGGAACGCCTCTTCACGTGGAGCTGTCCCGTGTGCATAAAAATACACTGATTGTGAAGTTCCGGGAAGTGGCAGACATGAACGAGGCAGAGATGCAGAGGGGCAAGATTTTGTTTACTGAAAAGCTGCCGCTGCCGGAGGGCCGGTATTATATTAAAGACTTAATCGGTCTTGACGCGGTGACGAACGGGTCTGTGTTCGGCAAGCTTACCGAGGTTTTTAACACCGGCGCCAACGATATTTATGAAATTAAGACCATAGACGGCAAAACCCTTTATCTGCCGGTTATTGACGGCGTTATCGACAGGGTGGACCTGACGCAGAACAAAATTTATGTGACAATTCCCGAAGGGTTAGAGGACTGATAAAATGCGGTTTGACATTTTAACGCTGTTTCCCGGCATGGTACAAGCTGTTTTGGGCGAGAGTATCATTGGGCGGGCACAGGCAAGTGGACTGATTGAATTAAATTACATAAATATCCGCGACTATGCAAACAACCGCCACAACCGGGTGGACGATTATCCTTACGGCGGCGGCGCCGGAATGGTAATGCAGCCCATGCCGGTGTACCGTGCATTTGAAAGTATTAAAAACGAAACCGATGCAAAGCCTTATGTGATTTATATGTCGCCCCAGGGCAAGGTGTTTCACCAAACGGATGCGGTGCGCCTTTCTAAAAAAGACCATATCGTGCTGTTGTGCGGCCACTATGAGGGCGTGGACGAGCGGGTTTTGGAAAAAATTGTGGACGAGGAGCTTTCAGCCGGGGACTATGTGCTGACGGGCGGCGAACTTCCTGCCATGATGGTGGTAGATGCAGTGGCAAGAATGATTCCGGGTGTTTTGGCTTCAAACGAGTCTTTTGAAAACGAGTCGTTATATGGCGGGCTTTTAGAGCATCCCCAGTATACGCGCCCGCCGGACTTTTTAGGGAAAAAGGTGCCGGAGGTGCTGCTTTCAGGCCACCATGTGAACATTGAGGCATGGAAACGGAAAGAATCGTTAAAACGCACACTTTCTAAACGTCCTGATCTTTTGGAAACAGCAGAACTGAGCAAAGGTGACAAGCGCATGCTTGACGATATCAAATCGGAAATGGAAGGAAAACACATGAATCTCATTGAAAAACGCAAATCGAGCAAAACCATATACGACGGTAAAATTGTCCGGCTGGAAAAAGACACGGCTCTGCTCCCCGACGGGCGCGAGGCCACCCGGGAGGTGGTGCGTCATCCGGGCGGCGTTGGCGTTGTGGCGCTGGACGAAGACGGTTTTGTTTATCTGGTTCGGCAGTTTCGATATCCGTTTATGAAGGAAACGCTGGAAATCCCGGCCGGAAAACTGGACAAGGGGGAAGACCCAAAGGAGGCCGGAGCACGGGAACTGATGGAGGAAACCGGCTTAACCGCCGGAAACATGGAGCTGTTGGGCTCGTTTTACGCAAGCCCGGGTTTTTGCGACGAGGAAATTTCAGTTTTTTTGGCTACAGATTTAGAAAAAGGAGAGGCCACCCCTGACGACGGCGAGTTTTTAACGTGTGAAAAATTTGCGCTGGATAGGCTGACAGAAATGGCAGCGGAAGGGGAACTGAAAGACGCGAAAACGGTAATCGGTATTTTAATGACGAAAAATAAGTTACTTTAAATAAAGGAGAACTTCGTTGTTTGGAATTTTAAACGTTTATAAACCAAAAGGCATGACATCTCATGATGTGGTGTCGTTCATACGGCGGACGTTTCAAATGAAACGGGTAGGGCACACGGGAACATTAGACCCGGATGCGGAAGGCGTTTTGCCCATTTTGATGGGAAAAGCCACCAAGCTTTCCGACCTGGTGATGGCGGAAGAAAAACGCTATGCGGCCCGCGTTCGGTTAGGCGTGGTGACAGATACCGACGATTTAAGCGGAACGGTGTTTGAAACAAAGAACGTTGCGGTTACAGAAACGGAGCTAATTCAGGCGGTGCAGAGCTTTGCAGGCGAAACTGAGCAAGTTCCGCCAATGTATTCCGCCATAAAGGTAAACGGTCAAAAGCTTTACCAGCTTGCAAGAAAGGGCATTGTTACCCAGCGCAGCCCCAGAAAAATTACCGTTTTTTCCCTTGATGTGTCTAATTTTAACGGAACCTCTTTTGACCTTGCGGTTCACTGCTCAAAAGGCACTTACATACGGGCGCTGTGCCGCGACATCGGTGAAAAATTAGGCACAGGGGCGGCGATGGAGTCTTTGCTGCGGACGCAAAGCGGCATATTTTGCTTAGGAAATTCCCACACCCTTGAAGAAATTGAGCTGGCTGCGAAAAACGGAACCGCCGAACAGCTGCTGATTTCACCAGACGAGGCGCTGTCTGGCTTAAAGTTGGTTCAAGCAGACGAGGCAAGCGCGGCAAAGCTAAAAAACGGGATAAGGCTTCGACCGGAACAATTGCACATTTGCGATTTTTGTGAAAACGAATTATTTCGGATTTACAGCGGCGGTGAGCTGCTGTGTATTTTAAAAGTGATGAAAGACGGAAGCCAGTTTGTTTTGGCAATGGACAAAAGTTTTTATTAGGGGGCGTTTTAGCTTGGAAAACACAGACAGAACTGCCGTTACCATCGGCAATTTTGACGGTATTCACAAGGGTCACCAAAAGCTTTTGCAAAATCTTAAAACGCTTTCAAAACAAGAACATCTCACTCCGGTGGTTTACACCTTTTTAAAGCACCCGATAAACTGTTTAAAAGGCGAAGGCACGCTAAAAACCATTACAGACAAGGCGCAAAAGGAAGAAATTTTTTCAGAACTTGGCCTTGATACAGTCATTTTTGAAGCATTTGAAAACGTGAAAGACCGAATGCCGGAGGACTTTGTGAAGCAAGTTTTGGTGGACAAGCTGCACATGAAGCTTGCGGTTGTAGGAGAAAACAACCGGTTTGGCAAAAATTCTGCCGGAGATGCCGCCCTTTTGAGCAGGTTGGGTGAACAGTATGGCTTTTCTGTCCATGTTGTAAAGCCGCTTTTGATGAACGGCGTGGTTTGTTCGAGCTCTGAAGTGAGAAATGCGGTTATAGATGGCAGCATCGGCCTGGCAAACCAGCTTTTGGGAAGGCCATACAGGTTTACCGGAACCGTAATTACCGGAAAAAAATTGGGCAGAACCTATGGTTTTCCAACGGCCAATATCCTTGTACCCGAGTGGCGCTTAACACCGAAATACGGCGTATATGCCACCACAGCATATGTTGCAGGCGTGCCATATCAGGCAATTACAAACGTGGGAACCACAAGCTTCGACAAGGTGAAAATCGAGCGGGTGGAAACCCATCTCATCGGGTTTGACGGCGACCTATACGGGCAGACCATCACCATAGATTTTTTGCGCTGGATGCGCGGATTTGTTTCTTATCAAAGTGTAAAAGATTTAGAAAAGCAATTAGAATCAGATAGAGAAGACCGACTGAACATTACGGAGGTAGAACCATGAGAGTAACGCTATTACAGCACACAGGCGAACCGGAGAAAATTGTGGCGGCCGCTGCAAAACTCTGCTATTCCGACAGCGGTGTGGACAACATTTTAGACGGGCTGACAGACGAAAAAACCGATAAGTTTTTAAATATGCTGATGAATTTAGGCCATGAAAGCCCCATTGAACACGTTTCGTTTACCTTTGGCATCGAGGGGGTAAGCCGCAGTCTGCTTGCGCAAATTACCCGGCACAGACTCGCAAGCTATAGCGTAAAATCTCAGCGCTATGTAAAAGAAGGCATGTTTGAGTACATAATTCCGCCGGAAATTGAGGCGATTCCAGAGGCAAAAAAAGTGTTTTTGGAAACTATGGAACAGGAACAGGCGGCCTATGACAAGCTGACAGAAATTCTGTTTCAGAAACACTTTAAAGCATTGAGAGAGCAGGGAATGGATGAAAAACAGGCCAAAACCAAGGCAGAAAAGGCGGCAATTGAAGATGCACGCTTTGTTCTGCCCAACGCCTGCGAGACAAAAATGGTCGTTACTATGAACGCAAGGAGCCTGATGAACTTTTTCCGCCACCGCTGTTGCAGCAGGGCGCAGTGGGAAATTCGCGCTCTGGCAAACGAAATGCTGAAGCTGGTTCAAGAGGTTGCGCCGACGCTGTTTAAAAAAGCAGGGCCGTCCTGCGTCAGCGGGCCGTGCCCCGAGGGGAAAATGAGCTGCGGCAAGGTGGAGCTTATGCGCAAAACCTATCTTTCGGAGGCAAAATAATGGGCAGGCTGATTGTAATTGAGGGTGTTGATTCCAGCGGCAAGGAAACCCAGGCAAAGTTGTTGTATGAAGCATTGAAAAAAAAGGGGAGCCAAGTGCAGTTGGTGTCTTTTCCAGACTATGAAAGCGATTTTTGCCTGCCGGTGAAACGGTATCTGGCAGGCGATTTGGGTGAAAACCCAGGAGATGTGAATGCCTATGCGGCGTCTGCATTTTATGCAATTGACCGGTATGCAAGCTTTAAAATGAAATGGGGCGCTTTCTATGAAGAGGGCGGCACGATTGTCTGCGACCGGTATGTCACATCAAACATTGTGCACCAGGCGATGAAAATTGATGGTGATAAAACAGAATTTATCGATTGGCTGTGCGATTTTGAATATGGCAGATTGGGGCTGCCTGTGCCTGACACCGTGATTTTTTTAGACATGCCTCCGCAATATGCGAAAATGCTCATGGCAAACCGGAAAAATAAAATCACGGGAGAAGCGCAAAAGGATATTCACGAAAAAAATGAGACATATTTAAAAGCAGCATACGAAAATGCGTTGCATGTGTGCGGTCATTTGGGCTGGAACAGAGTTTGCTGCGCTGAGAATGGTAAAATAAAAGAAATTACAGAAATTCACAGCGAAATTGTGAGTTTTTTAGAAAAAAAGTTAAAATAGAGTTTGAGCATTTGAAAGCAAATGAAAGTAAATGAGAGAAAAACGGACTTTGTAAAACTTATTTTGATTTTTATAAAAAAAGTACTTGACAAATGTAAATATTTGTTTTATAATATTTAACGTTGCGATAGAAAGACAGATGAATTCTGTTTAAATTTAGGAGGTTAAGCAAAATATGAGTACATCTTATATGGCGAAAGCCAATGAAGTGGAAAGAAAATGGTACATTATAGATGCTGACGGTAAACCGTTGGGCAGAGTAGCAACACAAGCAGCAAGCATCTTGAGAGGAAAGCACAGGCCTGAATTTACTCCTCATGTCGACTGCGGCGAATTTGTTATCATCATCAATGCAGGCAAAGCCGTGCTCACCGGCAAAAAGCTGGACCAGAAAATCTATTACAGACACACAGGTTATGTGGGCGGCTTAAAAGAAGTGAAATACAGCAAGCTCATGCAGGAAAAACCTGAATTTGCAATGATGAAAGCTGTAAAAGGCATGCTTCCGCACAACACACTGGGCGCGAAGGCTTTAACAAGACTTAGAGTATATGCCGGTGCAGAACATGATAACGCAGCACAGAAACCTGAAGCTTGGGCTTTAGAGATTAAATAAGGAGGAGAAATAAATGGCAGACTTTTTCTATGGTACAGGAAGAAGAAAGAAATCCGTCGCAAGGGTAAGACTTTTGCCCGGTAAAGGCGATATTATTATAAACGGCAGACCTTTAGATGACTATTTTGGTCTTGAAACACTGAAAATTATTGTAAACCAGCCTTTGGTTTTGACAAAAACAGAGGGCAAGTTTGATGTTTATGCAAACGTTGTAGGCGGCGGTTTTACCGGTCAGGCGGGTGCGATTCGTCACGGCATTTCAAGAGCACTTTTAGAAGCTGATGAAGCAACCTACAGACCGCTTCTGAAAAAAGCAGGTTTCTTAACCCGTGACCCAAGAATGAAAGAAAGAAAGAAGTACGGACTCAAAGGCGCACGTCGTGCTCCGCAGTTCTCCAAGAGATAAATATTGCTTATTTACAAACCCCGAAAACAGCGTGTTTTCGGGGTTCTTTGTCTTTTGGGTTCTTGTAAATTCCTTTAAAAATTTAGCTATATGACACACATATGACACGCATATGACACATATAATAACTTTGGCTAAAGTTTATTTAGTTCTTCTCTTAGACGTTCAAATTCAAAATGAGTATATACTATTTCGCCGATGCCTTTTCCGCTGTGGCCTTGAATTTTTCTTCTCATTGCCTCATCAAGCCCTTTTTCTTTCCACATTGTAGTAAACGTATGTCTTGTATCGTCTGGCGTATGTTCTTTGGTTTCACCCCTATCGTTTTTGTATTTTAAAATATTCATCTCCGACAATAGAGGGCACCAATATGTTTCTGTAAATTGCCCATGGTTATTTTTAAACATTATCTGTTTTCCATTGAGTTGAGTTATCAAATATGCAGAATCATTTTTATTCATCCAGTTGATGAAAAAATGAAATACTTTGTCATGGATAGGTATTTTACGGACAGCATTATCATTCTTGCCTTTTTCAATAAAAATTGATTTTTCTTTAAGATTAACCATTTGTTTCTTTAAATTAAATAATTCACCTGGGCGTACCCCTGTATATATTAACATAAGAATAACTTGAATATACTCGTTTTTTTCAGCCCAACGCCACATTGTTTCTAATTCATTATGTGTAAAGCGGAAATGTTTATTGCTTTTTTGTGGTTTTCCAATATTAACATACTCAACAATATGTTTATCCTTGCCTATAATTTCATGCATTACAGCATAGTCGTACATCTGATTAAATAAAACCTTTAGCTTTCTTAATGTAGGGTAATTTTTATTGGAATCATCCACAACACTTTGCAGATGCGCCAATTTAATATCTAAAAAATTCATATTTTCAATACCTGCACATAGTTTATACGCCGCTTCATACCCATTAATATTAGATTTACTGATTTCTTTAAATTTTTGATCAGTCATTTTAATATATATTTCTTTAAATGTTATATCAGGTCTTAAGTCATAAGGGTTAGAATTATATTCGGCCAATGCTTGAAGTGCCTCCTGCCTCGTTTCAAAATAGCCAATTGTAATGAATTGTTGTTTTAGTTTATTGTTATCGTTATCATCAATAATCCATTTGGCTGTTTTTCTCGCTCTCCACGGCTTTCTTCTTTTACCAGAAAGCTTTGAAACATTTCCGTATCCATTTGGCAATCGCATATATCATTTCCCTCTCAAAAAAAATCTTGATTTTTCAAAGAATGAATGATATAATAAAAAATATCAAATCATCCTTGAAATGCTTGCTGGCTTTCATTTTTGATTTGGTTTTCAACCTGAACTCCTTGTGTTGCAGCACTGGGAGTTCTTTTTAATTATTTTACACCTATTGCAGTAGGCTTTTTATACTTTTGGTTTTATTTTAAAAGCGAGATAACGCCAAATATTGTTGCAATTATAATTATAGCAACTATGATGAAAGGAGCAACCAGACAGCCACACGCAGCGTCATTTATTATTTGATTTGGTGTTTTTGCGCCACAGTGGGGACAAGCGTTAGCTGTTTTTGCAATATCAGCTCCGCAAGTTTTACATTTCGTCATTTTTGAAAACAGTTTTGTACCGCTCCCAACATCAGAATTAAGGTAATCTAATATTTTTGAACCTTGCTCCTTACTGATTATAGAACCGCAATTTTTACAAATTTTTGTAGATTGAGTAATTTCAGCTCCGCAGTATTTACAAAATCTTTTTTGTTCCTCGTTCATCATAGTCCCCCTATTTTGTAGTTATTCACAGTCCTTACACTTACGGTACCCGACAGCGATGGCTTCATCAAGGTACATAGTAACGGCGTTTTTTGGTATATAATAGCAATTAGGGTCGGTGTGATACACGTCGCCCGTTTCTGCTTTCCAGACGATTTGCTCTAATTCTTTTGCTGTGACTTTGGTTACTGTTACAGGCTCCATCTCTGTCACTTTTGTAATTGGTATTGTTATAATATCCGGCACATCTGATTTGCTATTATTTAAATACAGACCTAATAAAATGCAGGCAACTACAATGGCTGCAGCAAGGCCAAATACTGTTAGCTGTGGACTTCGGCACTCTCCCGCCTGATTGGACTTTATATATCCGCTGTATTGTAAAATAAGTTGCTTTTCCGTCGCAAGCAGTCGGTCTTGTCTATCTTCTTCCAGCAAACGGTATGCCTCCGCTGCTGACTTGCTGTCCAGTCCGGTAAGACGTGCTAAGACACAATCTGACATACCGCCGATTTCGTGTAAAATGCATGGCGGCGCCACAGTGTAATATGCAAACGCCTCAGCTTCACGCTCCTGCTCTTCGTTTTCCGCAAACCTTACTTTGCCGGAACGTTTATGCTTTGCTTTTATGTGTCCTAACTCATGGTAAATGGTATGTAGCTTCTTTCCATAACATAAATCGTCGGAATATAGGATAGCCGTGAAATCATCACAGACTACGGAAATCCCGTCATTCTGCCTCATACCCTCCAAAACCTCAGGCCATACATCAGCCGGCATCGCTCCCTGAATAGATTCGGCCGCCGAATAAGCAGCTAAAATAATGTCCTGTTTTTCGAGTACAGCCTCCAACTGCTCAATTGGTATGTTTAATTCCTTAAATTGAGCCTCCAATAAAAACCTGTACGACAACATTTTAATGTTTTCCATAAAGCAAATTTCCCCCTTAAATAATTTTAAAAAATCTAAAATTATTATAGCAAAAGATGTCGTTGCTTGTCGATAATTGGCAAACACTAAAATGTCATAATTTAGATTATTTAATTTTTAATCTCTAATTTCATTTCTCATTGCTTTAATTACACCCTCAAGAGCTGTAAACTCTGCTTGTGTTAGTTCATAGATTTTTTCATTATATGCTAAAATACCTTTATCCTTTGGGATTGACGATTTCACGACTGACCCTTTCCCCTGAGAGCCGTGTATCGTGTAGGTGTTTGTTGCGCTGCTTTTAATATCTGCTATTACTTTTTTCTTTGCCAAAAAAGAACTAACTGGTGACTTGTTGCTTTCTTCTAATGATGGGTCTGGTTCCCAACCCATTATATATGAAGGAGTAGAATTTAAAACATCAGCTAATTTTATTGCAATAGTTCTTTTTATATCAATTTCTCCAGTTTCATATCGATTGACCGTAGCTTTTGTTACACCGATTTTATTTCCAACTTCTTCTTGAGTTAATCCGAGTTGCTCTCTTAATTGACGTATTCTGTCACCAATGTTCATTTTTCTCACTCCTCGTTAACATTATATATTGTTTTTTGTAAATTGTCAATACGTTAAACGAAACTTTTTTCAAAAAAAGTGTTGACATGTTACGGAAAACGTGATATACTGTAGTTACGTTAAAAGAAACCGAGGAGGTGTTGATATGAATCAACAATATATGACCAAAGAAGAAACCAATAGGTTTAAAGCGTATATGGTAATGGCCGGATATAATATTACAAGTCTTGCTAATAAGCTTAATTTGAGCAGAGAATCCCTATCTATGCGTATTAGTGGAAAAATTGATTTTGGAAGAAAAGAGATGGCCGACATAGCTAATATCCTTAGAGTGGACCCTAATATTATTTTTTTTGGTCATGAAGTTACGTTAAAAGAAACCAATCGCAAGGGGTGAGACGAGTGGCACGTATAAACAAGGTTGAAGTGGCAGAGGAAAACGGAAAAACAAAGCTTTTTATTAATGACGAAGCTTTGCACGGCGTGACCTATTTTAAACTGGAAAAGAAAAGCCCCGCGGATTTTGCAGAGCTTACATTAAAGATTGATATGTTATCAGGCAATGACAATTCAGGTTAATTGAACATACCGCTTAAAATTCCATCGATAAGACTTGTGACGGAGCTTATAACGACAGAACGAAGACCGGATTTTATTTTTGACCACGCGTTATCAGACCTTATTTTTGCCAAAACTTCATGGCCTTTTGCGCTTAAATCAACGATACTGAAACCGCCATCTACATATTGTCTGTATCGTTCAAACAGTTCGGCATTGTTGCATTGCTTCGCGTGATATGAGATTTCCTCTCTGGAATACTTATTTAATTCTGGATAATTATTTGGGGACATGATGCTTTCGCGCTCTTCGGTTAAAAGCAAAATATCTCTTATGCAATCAGGATTAAGTTTCATACGATATCTCTCCTTTCATGGATAGTGTATCATAAAAAAGCAAAATTATCAACTAACAATTGCAGGAGGTGACGAGTAATGCCGCGTTGGTACACCGTTGTTGATTGGATAACAAGATTGATTATTTCAATTGTTATTCCAATAATTGTTATTGCTGTTGTTATGCATGAAAGCCCTATCCGCATAATTGAAGCGTTATTAACGTTGTTATCAAAGCAACAATGACCGCAGGAGGTAATAAAATGTCTAAAAAATATCAAATAGTTAATTGCCGGAAGCAGGAGCAGTTGGAATTGTTTAAATATTACCTGCATGAGAAAGAAAAAAGAAACGATGCCGAAAGACGCGGAAATTATTGGCGTAATGTTTCATGCGTCGCAATCGCTGGTTTAATGTCTTTGTTAGTGTCATTAATATTTAGGCTCTTTATTTAGTCACAATCCAAAACATCAATGAGGCTATAAAACCGAATATACCGCCCAAAACGGCGCTAAAAGTAGCAAGTAACCAATCATGTCTAAATTGTTTCTTGCGTAATTCTTTATCCATCATTTCTTTATGTATTTTCTGTTGAATTGCAGGCGGTAATATTTTACCTTTGGCAATATCCGGTAAATCCAATTTCATCTAATCACACCTTTCGTGTTGATTATATCATAGAGAAATTGTAAAATCAAGAAACTGAACTAACCTTGTTTAAAGCAAGGTAACGCACATCACAAATTAATAATGATAAAAGTGTTGTCCTGGACGGACGCGGCATTGTATTACACCGTGCGTTATCTTGTTTTATATATAAATTTTAGGAAAGGAGGGTTCACATGAACCAACTACAGATTTTTAAAAACGAAACATTCGGAGAGGTTAGGACAATTGAGGAACAAGGAAAAATAGTGTTTTGTGGTAGTGATATAGCTAAGGCTTTAGGTTACACAAATCCGCAAAAGGCAGTAAAAGACCATTGCAGGGAAGATGGGGTAACGTTTTGTTCGGTCACCGATAATATCGGCAGAACACAGCAGGCAAAGTTTATAAGCGAAGGCAATGTTTATCGCCTAATCACTCACAGTAAGCTTGAAAAAGCACAAGAGTTTGAAAGCTGGGTATTTGATGAGATATTGCCCACAATACGCAAGACAGGCGGTTATGTCAGCAACGACGAAATGTTTATTAATACTTATCTTCCGTTTGCGGACGAGCAGACAAAGCTGTTGTTTAAAACCACACTGAATACAGTAAAACAGTTGAACAGCAAAATTGAGCAAGACAAGCCAAAAGTGTTATTTGCTGACGCAGTGGAAAAAGCGCATACCTCAATCTTAATTGGTGACCTTGCGAAACTTATCCGCCAGAACGGCGTTGAAATGGGGCAGAACCGGTTATTTTCGTATCTTAGAAATCAAGGATTTTTGATTAAATCTGGTGAGAGCCGGAACATGCCAACACAAAAGGCTATGGAGCTTGGTTTGTTTGAGGTAAAAGAACGAACCATCAGCAATCCTGATGGTACCGTCCGCATTACCAAAACGACAAAAGTAACAGGAAAGGGACAGACTTATTTTATTAACAGGCTTATAGGTCAAAGGTTCGGGCCATGCAGTACAATTGGTTGAAAATCATAAGAAATGGAAGGAAGATATAAAATGAAAACAGAAGCTGCAACTTCTAAAATATCAGTAGCTATGGCTGCAAAACTAATGCATGTAAGTAGTCAGTTTGTTAGAGTTGGCTTACAATGTGGTAAATTACCATTTGGAAACGCTATACAAATATCGGGCGGGCGGTATACATATTATATAAGCCCCAAAAAATTTACTGAATATACAGGCATAAATTTAGAAAGGAGTGACATACATGAACAGAAAAAAAGCGGAACGTGCAGTTAAGAACGTCATAGTAATTGCCTTATTTGCATTTTTGTTTGCGGTGTTTTCCAGCTTGATTTCAGGTTGCAGAAAAGACGGAAAAGTGCAGATTTACGAGGTAAAAACCAGCGGCGTAATGTATCAGACGTCGGCAGACAACAAGCGGTTAAAAGAGCCGGTGAACACGGAAACCGTATATTTGGTAGTTGGGGGTGAGGAACAATGATTGCAAAAAGAAAGCCCCTTGTGTTACCAGCACAAAGGGCAAGCGGAATTAACCGCTAAGAAAAACCATTAATTAAAGTATATCACATAATATTGGAAAAATCAAGAGGTGATTTTGTGAGTAACGCAACAAAAATGTATGAACATATCATATACGGTGATGAAATTGTGGTATTTGAAACAACAAGGCATAAAGAACTTGAAAAGCTGTTCACCGGTTCGGTCAAGGCTATCAAAAACACCGTATCCGAGGAACTCAAACTGGCAATCGAGGCACTAAATGATATGGCGTTTGATTTGATGTATAGCGCTTACCACTGCGGCATAGCACGCGGCATTGAAACAGCCGTAAATTTGCAAGAATTGTTGGAGGCTCCGTGCAAAGTGGCAGAATTATCGGACAGTACTGCGCTCCCTCTAAATAAAGCCGAAGCGCTTGAAGTTAAAGCGATTAGCGCGTATTTAGATAAGGCGCAGAAGCCGGCCAAGGAGTGTGACTGATATGCCATACTACCACACCTGCCCGGATTGTGGTGCGAACCTTGACCCGGACGAGAAATGCGATTGTAAAGAAAAATTATATGAGGAGGATTTTACCCATGTTAGAAATGAAATTAACCATCACAGCCCCCGACCTTTCGGCGGCCATCAACAATCTTGCACAAACAATGAGCGCCCGCGTGCCGGGCTTACAGAATGGGACGTCGACCTGTGCGGAAGCTACCAACACTACCTCTGTGGGTGCTGACGCTGTGCCGGCGGCAAACCCTATTCAGGTAACTGGTGTACCAACGAGTGCGGTTCCTGTGGCGCCTGCCCCTACGTCGGTACCGGTTGAACAGACCGCGCCGGTTCCGACAGCAGCTCCGGCGTATACGCTGGAAATGATCGCAACAGCCGGAACGGCATTGATAGACGCGGGAAAAATGAAGCTGCTTACGGACTTGATTGCGCGCTACGGCATCAGCAGCATTACAGAGCTTGACCCATCGCAATATGGTGCGTTTGCTACCGAATTAAGAACGCTGGGCGCACAGATATAAAGGAGGATTAGACAGTGGACAAATTTGTGATTATAACCCCGGGATTAAGGGACAGTAAAAATAAAAATGTGATTCGGGTAACACCGTCTTGCTATAGCAAGATAGCCGAACTAAGTGACCGAACCGGTGTTTCAATGTGCAGAATCATTGGACAGTGCGTTGATTTTGCGTTGGACCATATGGTTGACGAGGAGTGTGAAGGATAATGCCGACACCGGAAAAACACGCTTTGCTGTCTGCGTCTTCTGCCTCCCGCTGGCTGAATTGCACAGCGGCCCCCCATTTTGAGGAACAGTTTCAGAAAACAACCTCGGAATATGCCGAGGAGGGCAGGCTTGCGCACAGTGTTTGCGAGCTAAAAGTTTTAAAAAAGTTTACGCCTATGAGCTCACGCACCTTTACAACCCGATATAACAAGCTGAAAAAAGACCCTCTTTATAACGTTGAAATGGACAAGACCTCGGAACTTTATATTGAACATCTGACAGAGGCCGCAATGATGTATTCAAGGCCGCCGGCCGTGACCGCTGAGGTTGTCGTGGATTTTTCAGACTATGTACCGGGAGGGTTCGGCACCTGCGACTGCGTTATGATTGGCGGTGATACCCTTAACATTACTGATTATAAACACGGCAAAGGTGTTTTGGTATCAGCCGAAAACAACCCGCAAATGAGACTGTACGCGCTGGGTGCGCTGAAACGGTACCAACCAGTTTACGGCAATACCATAAAAAATGTGCGTATGACAATCATACAACCGCGAATTCAGAGCGAGCCCAGTGTGGAAACAATAACTGCCGATGCACTGATTGCCTGGGGGGAAACGATTCGTCCTATCGCGCAGCAGGCGTATATGGGGCCGGGGGATTTTCGTCCCGGCGAGCATTGCCGCTTTTGCAGAGGCAAAGCGCAGTGCCGCGCCCGTGCGGATGTAAACACCGCCCTTGAGGAGTTTAAGGACTGTGTGCCGCGAAACTGCAGTGCACCGTCTTATGGTGCCAACACCCTTACCGATGATGAAATCGGTGATTTGCTCGTCAGGGGAAAAGAGCTTGTAAAATGGTATAACGATTTAGAAGACTACGCTTTGCAAACAATTTTAAACGGCGGGCAGATTTCCGGCTGGAAAGCCGTTGCTGGCAGAAGCGTTCGCACCTTTACGGACCAAGACGCCGCAATTGAAGCGGTTCTCGCCGCGGGGTATGATGAGGCTCTTGTATATGACCGTAAGCCCAAAACGCTGACTGCGCTGGAACAGCTTATGGGAAAAGCTGAATTTATGGACAAGCTCGGCAGCTTTGTAGTCAAGCCGCTCGGCAAGCCAACTTTAGCCCCGATGAGCGACAAAAGAGAGGCATACAATCCTGCTGCGGCTGATTTTGCAGAGGCGGCACAGTCATCGGGTGGCATCGAATGAGCCACTTTGATGATATAGAAGATTACTACTTTGAAAAATACTATATAGACCAAAAAAGGAGAATGAAAACGATGTATCAGAATATTGCGACAAAAGTATTAACCGGAGAGGTTCGCCTCTCTTATGCAAATCTTACCGCGCCGCGCGCAGCACAGGACGGCGGAGAACCAAAATACAGCGTTACGCTGCTGATTCCGAAAACTGACACCGCAACAAAAGCGGACATCGACGCGTCGATGAAAGCCGCCTATGAGGACGGCGTGAGCAAAAAATGGGGCGGCGCCCGTCCGCAGCCCAAGGTTATCTTGCACGACGGTGACGGTCTTCGTCCGTCTGGCTTGCCGTTCGGCGACGAATGCAAGGGGTGTTGGGTTCTTACTGCGTCCTCTAAAAATAAGCCGCAGGTTGTAGGAATTGACAACATTCAGTGTGAGCTTGCACCGCAGGACGTTTACAGCGGCATGTATGCCAGAGTCACAATCAATTTTTACGCTTTTGACAGAGCCGGAAACAAAGGTGTTGGCTGCGGTTTGGGAAACGTGATGAAAACGAAAGACGGCGAGCCGCTTTCCGGCGGTGCTTCCGCTGTGTCTGACTTTGCGGATGTAGGTTCCTCTGTTGCCGGGCAGGATCAGCCCTGGGCGCAGCAGTCCCAGCAGTACGCCGCACCGGCGCAGCCCGCAAATGGCGTAAGGATAAACCCGATTACCGGACAGCCGATGTAACAATACTTATAGGAGGCAGATATGGATATAAAAAAAAACAATTATAAGACTTGACGGTGCGGTTACTTCATTATCCATGCTGATACAGACTTTCAGTGCTTTGGATACGGCGATGTCAAGCGGAGATTCTGTCGTAGGAAATGACGCACTGTACCATCCCGTGCAGGAACTAAACCGA
This sequence comes from Congzhengia minquanensis, assembly GCF_014384785.1. Taxonomy (NCBI): domain Bacteria; kingdom Bacillati; phylum Bacillota; class Clostridia; order Eubacteriales; family Oscillospiraceae; genus Congzhengia; species Congzhengia minquanensis. Next base: position 332,027 of record NZ_JACRSU010000002.1, on the reverse strand, counting down.
ATTGCCGAGAACATGGATGCACTGGTAAAAGATTTAATCAAACAAATCAAACAATAACACAAAAGGAGGCAAAGGGCGTGCATCATTTAAGCATTGACCTTGAAACATTTTCTACTGTGCCGATTGCAAAAGCCGGCGCGCAAAAGTACATAGCGAGCCCGGACTTTGAGATTCTGCTCTTTGCCTATTCCTTAGACGGCGCTCCGGTGGAGGTTGTAGACTTTGCCCAGGGTGAAATGCTCCCTGCTTGGGTGGCCGAGGCCATAACCTCCCCGGAATACATAAAGCATGCGTATAACGCTCCCTTTGAGTGGGGCTGCCTGTCAAAATATATCGGCAGGCAGCTTCCGCCGGAGCAATGGCGCTGCACCATGTTTCACGGTTTATATGCCGGTTATACAGCGGGGCTTTCCGCCACAGGCAAAGCGTTGGGGCTGCCGGAAGACAAGCAAAAGCTGAACGCAGGAAAAGCGCTTATCCGTTATTTTTGTGTGCCATGCAGTCCTACAAAAACAAACGGAGGGCGCACGCGGAACTACCCGCGCCATTCTCCGGAGCGGTGGGAGCTGTTCAAAGAATACTGCAAACAGGACGTTGTTACGGAAATGGAGATTGAGAGGCGGCTTTCTGCAATCCCCGTGCCGGACTTTGTGCAAAAAGAATGGGAAACAGACCTTATTATTAACAGCCGCGGCGTTGCCGTTGACATGGATTTGGTGAACGGCGCACTTGATTTAGGCAACTCGGTTCGGTCACAGCTGATGCAGGAGGCGGCGCAGCTTTCCGGCTTGGACAACCCCAACAGCGTTTCGCAGCTCACGGGCTGGTTTGAAACGGAAATGGACGAGGCGATTTCGGACCTTAGAAAAAGTACGGTTGCTGACCTTTTAGAACGTAAAAACAACAGCGGCACCGTACAGCGCATGCTCGAAATTCGGCAGGAGCTTGGCAAGACCAGCACCAAAAAGTACGATGCGATTGACGCTGCAGTTTGTCCGGACGGGCGTGTGCGCGGGCTCTTACAGTTTTACGGAGCCAATCGCACAGGAAGATGGGCCGGACGTCTGGTACAGGTGCAGAATTTGCCGCGTACCTACACGGAGCCGTTAGAGCTTGCCCGCGACCTCGTAAAACGCCGCAGCCTTGACGCCCTAAAGGCTGTTTACGGCGGTGTTTCCGATACATTGTCGCAATTAATACGCACAGCGTTTATTGCGTCCCCCGGTAACGCTTTAATTGACGCGGATTTTTCAGCCATTGAGGCCCGGGTGATTTCATGGCTTGCCGGCGAGGATTGGCGGCTTGAGGTTTTCCGCACTCACGGCAGAATATATGAAGCCTCAGCCTCGCAAATGTTTGGCGTGCCGCTTGAGCGTATCAAAAAGGGCAACCCGGAATACGCTCTGCGCGCAAAAGGAAAGGTAGCGGAGCTGGCTTTGGGATACCAGGGCAGCACGGGGGCGCTCATCAATATGGGTGCGCTTAAAATGGGTATTCCGGAGGAAGACCTGCCGGATATCGTAAACAGATGGCGTGAAACCAACAGGCGAATCCGGGACCTATGGTACAAAATGGACGCCGCAGCCGTGCAGGTAATTTCTCAGGGCGGCAGTGTGGGGCTTAATTGCCTTGTTATCGCCCGTGAGTTTGACTACAACCAAAATACCGACTGTATGACAATAACTTTGCCCTCCGGACGTAAGCTCTATTATATCGCTCCGCAGCTCGGCTTAAACCGCTGGGGAAACCCGTCCATTACCTATATGGGTGTGAACGATAAAAACAAATGGGGCCGCATTGAAACATACGGCGGCAAGCTTGTTGAGAATTGCGTGCAAGCCATTGCCCGTGACTGCCTGGCGCAGGCGATTGAACACCTGGAGGAAGCAGGGCTTCCCGTTATATTCCATATTCACGATGAAGTTGTAATTGATTGCCCGCCCGACGCTGCCACGCTGGAGGAAGTCGTGCGGATTATGAGCCGCCCTATTCCCTGGGCGCCTGGGCTCCCTCTGGGTGCAGACGGCTGGGTTGGCACGTACTTTAAGAAAGATTAAAACAAAGAGGTGCGTAAAATGGGTGTAATAAGAGAGGACTGTTACTGGTACAAACACAAAATGAGAGGGCAACGTGGCTGCGGCGTTTTAAACTGTTTGCAGTGTAAAAACGGTGCATGCAGCTTTTATGAAACCGAGGCTGATTATGAAGCGCGGCAGGATAAATTTGATGAGAAACAGAATGCAATTGCCCGTAAGGGACTATTTTTTCACTGAACACGATAAGGGGCGTTCAACAAAATGAAAAACGACAGAAAAATAACAATTTCAGCCGGCAGCAGCCGGCGTTCTACATTATGGACAGCCCAAACTCTGATGGTTTCGGAGCTGTGGAACAAACTGAAAACACCAACAAGGGGCACAGAAACCCTTGCAGAATATATGAGGCTGAAAAAGTCGCAGCAGGATGACTTAAAAGACATAGGCGGCTTTGTGGGCGGCAGCTTAAGCGGCAGCCGCCGTAAAGCAAACAGTGTGATTGGGCGCGACATTATCACGTTAGACCTTGACAACATATCCGCAGGCGGCACAGATGATGTGCTGCGGCGTATAGACGGTTTGGGGTGCGGGTATTGTGTTTACAGCACGCGGAAACATCAGCCTGCAGCGCCCCGGCTGCGCGTTCTCTTTCCGCTCGACAGAACCGTAACCGCAGACGAATACGAGCCCATTGCCCGTAAAATGGCGGCAATGATCGGCCTTGAGTTTGCCGACCCCACAACCTTTGAGGTTAGCCGCCTTATGTATTGGCCCAGCTGTTGTTCTGACAGTCAATACATATATGTTTATGCCGACAAGCCGTTTTTGCAGGCTGACGGACTGCTTGCACAGTACGCAGATTGGCACGACGTTACGCAGTGGCCGTCTATTCCCGGACAGCAGGCGTTTACCAAACTGGCGGTAAAACAAGGCGACCCGGAAGGCAAAAACGGCGTTGTGGGTGCTTTTTGCCGCACCTATGACATACACCGTGCGATGGATGAGCTGCTCCCCGGTATCTATGAGCCCGCCAGCACCATGCCCGGCAGATATACATACCTGGGAGGATCTACCACCGGCGGCGCAGTGCTGTATGATAACGGCAAATTTTTATACAGCCACCACGCAACGGACCCATGCGGCGGCAGACTGGTAAACGCCTTTGACCTTGTGCGTTTGCACAAGTTCGGAGATAAAGATGACGAGGCGCAGGCCGGCACTCCAACAAACCGTCTGCCCTCTTACACCGCTATGTGCGCCCTGGCTGTCGGCCTGGCAGATGTTTCGGCGCTTATGAGCCAGGAGCGTTACGAGGAGGCAATAAAAGACTTTGACGGTGTAGCAGCGGACAACCTGGACGACCCTGCAAACTGGATGTGTCTGCTTGCAAAGAATGAGCAGACCGGAGCTATTAAAGCTACCATTGATAATGTATGTATTATTCTGGAGCATGATCCTATGCTGAAAGGCAAGTTTGCCCTCAACCTCTTTGCCAACCGCGGCGAGGTGCTGGGCTCTCTTCCTTGGGATAACCGGGAAAAACGCCGTCTTTGGGATGACAACGACAACAGCGGTCTGTATTGGTATATGGAAAAAGTGTACCGAATAACAGGCAACGGCAAGATAGACGCTGCACTGTCACTCCATTCAAACAACCACAGTTTTAATGAAGTGCAGGATTACCTAAGCGGCCTAAAAGGAAAGTGGGACGGTGTGCCCCGCCTCGATACCCTTTTTATTCATTACCTTGGCGCAAAAGACACAGCTTATAATCGTGCCGTTACACGTAAAGCCTTTACGGCGGCGGTTGCGCGTGCCATGACGCCGGGGTGCAAGTATGACAGCATGGTAATTTTGGCAGGTCCGCAGGGCATCGGAAAAAGTACTCTGCTTGACAAAATGAGCCGCGGCTGGTTTAACGACAGCATCCGCACCTTTGAGGGGAAAGAAGCATCTGAACTGCTGCAGGGCGTGTGGATGGTTGAGGTATCGGAACTGGATGCGTTCCGGCGCACGGACGTTGCCCGCATTAAGCAGTTTTTGAGTCTGAGAGCTGACCGCTTTCGCGCAGCATACGGACGCAATGTTAAGGAACTGCCGCGGTCGTGCGTATTTTTCGGAACCACAAACACAGACGAATATTTGCAGGATACTACGGGGAACCGTCGGTTTTGGCCGATTGACACCGGAGAAATACCCAGCACCAAAAGTGTGTGGAACGATTTAGACCGTGAAATCGATCAGATATGGGCTGAGGCAATTGTCCGCTGGCAGACAGGAGAACCCCTGTTTTTAAGCGGAGAGATAGAATCAGACGCAAAGGCGAAACAGGAAGAACACAGAGAAACATCCAGCCGCGAAGGTATTGTGCGTGAGTTTATGGAGCGCAAAGTGCCGGAAGATTGGAGCAAGTGGACACTTGATAAACGCCGTATTTTTTGGGGTGGCAACGCAGCAGGAGACTACCGTTTGGTGGAACGCGAAAGCGTGTGTGCCCTTGAAATTTGGTGTGAGGCGTTCGGTGGAAACATGAAGGACATGAAGAACACGGACACCCGGGAAATAAACGCCATTATGGCTGCAACACCCGGTTGGAAAAAGGAAACAAGAACAATGCGGGCGGGGCCGTACGGCGTGCAGAGAGGCTTTAAAAAGCTGTAACAATTGCCTGTAATAATTAAAAACTGTGTGTAACAAAAAATTGAATTGTTACGCGATTGTTACGCCAATTGTTTCAGCTGAAATCCGCATAAAACAAGGGGTTTTAGATGTTTTGTAACAATGTAACAATTATTTATATAATATATTAAAAATAGAGAAATAGAGAATATATATACTCTCTAATCCGCCTAATCCGCCTATATACGCGTGTTATAGAAAAAATTGTTACTTTGTTACGTTTGCAAAAAAAAGGAGGTTTAAATGCTTGAAAAAGAAATTGAGCGCCGTATGGTACAGATGGTGAAACAGCGCGGAGGTCTTTGCTATAAATTTGTGAGCCCCTCAAACCCGGGGGTGCCGGACAGAATTATAATCACACCGGATGGCAAGATAATATTTGTGGAGCTAAAAACAGAGATTGGCAGGTTATCAAAACTGCAAACATGGCAAAGAAGCGAAATGCAAAAACGAGGGGCTGATGTCAGGGTCGCTTATGGATGGCCCGCCGTTAAGGCGCTTGTCGAGGAGGTAATCCCGAATGGAATATAAACCGCATAATTACCAGGCGTATTGTATTGAACGAATTGTGAACGATTCTGCAGTCGGGTTGTTTCTTCGGCCGGGGTTGGGGAAAACCTCAATCACGCTTTCGGCGATTAACATACTGCGGTATTTTCGGTGGAGCGTCTGCAAAGTCCTGGTTGTAGCGCCGAAAAAGGTTGCAGAAGGCACTTGGAGCAAAGAGGCTGCAAAGTGGGATCATTTAAATCATCTGCGTGTTATTACCGTGCTGGGCAGTGCATCAAAACGCGTGAAAGCGCTGAACACCCCGGCAGATGTTTATGTGATTAACCGGGAAAATATTCCGTGGCTGGTGGACTATTATAAACAGGCGTGGCCGTTTGATATGGTGGTGCTGGACGAAAGCACCAGTTTCAAGAATGGCAGGAGCAAACGGTTTAAGGCGTTGAAGCTGGTGCGCCGATTTATGAGAAAAGTTGTGCTGCTTACCGGCACGCCGTCCTCAGCAGGGCTTGAAGACCTTTGGGCGCAGGTGTACCTGTTGGATGAGGGGGTGCGGCTTGGTAAGACCATAACGCAATACCGGCAAATGTATTTTGACGCCAACACACACGGCGGGCATTTTACAAGCTATTCGCCAAAGGAAAGCGCGGAGGCTGCTGTTTTAAAGGCGATAAGTGATATTTGTGTATCGATGAAAGCTGAGGATTACTTAGAGCTCCCGGGGTGCATAGACCATGAAATCCCCGTTGTGCTTGACGGTAAAGCCATGAAAGCATATAAACAGTTTGAGCGTGATTTATTGCTTGAGCTTGACGAGGGCACAGTTACTGCCACGGCGGCGGGGGTTCTTACCGGCAAGCTGCTGCAGTTTTGCAGTGGCGCCATTTATGATAACGACAAAAAGGTTATACACCTCCATGATTGCAAACTTGACGCCTACATGGAATTGTTGGAGCGTATTGACGGCGAGCCCTGCATCACCTTTTATGGCTTTCAACACGATAAAGAGCGCATATTGGAGCGTCTTGCCAAAACAAAGCTGCGTGTGCGTGTGTATAAAGGCACAGAGGATGAGGACGACTGGAACGCCGGAAATATTGACGTGCTGCTGGTACACCCGTCAAGCTGTGCATATGGGCTTAACCTGCAGGCCGGCGGCCGGCACATTATTTGGTTTACGCCAAACTGGAGTTTTGAATTAAACGACCAGGGCAAGTGCCGTTTGTGGCGGCAGGGGTCGCCCTATGACAAAATTTATAACCATTTTCTTGTTGCACAAGGTTGTGTGGATGAAGATGTTTTAGATGCGATTCAGGAACGGGCAGGAACGCACGAAACCGTGATGAATGTATTAAAAGCCAGGATAAAAAAAGCAAAGGGGGCTTGATGATATTGAGCAATTATTATTGCCCTAAATGCGGCGGTATGGATTTTTTTATTGCTGAAAAAGGCCCGCATAAAGGGCTCTATTGTGTTCGATGCGGGAAGTGGATTAAATGGTTGGGTAAAAAAGAGTATATAAAATTTCATAACATGATGAGCGTGAAAAAAGGAGTGTGAACCGATTGAGCACAAAGGAATGGCTGTCTAGGGCATGGAAGATAGACAATGAGATAACAGCGTTGGAGCGGGAGTTATTATCCGCTAAGGAGCGTATGTTGTCCGTTACTGCACATTACAGCGACATCAAGGTACAGACATCTAAGAGTAATAAAACGGAAGACGCAACGCTAAAATACATAGAGTATAAAAACAAGTTGGAATGTCACATTGATGATTTGTATGCGGTTAAGTGTGAGATTGCCGATGCAATTTCTAAAGTGACAAATCCAACTTATCGGACACTTTTGGAGTTAAGGTATTTACGATATATGACTTGGGAAAAGATTGCCGTTGAGTTGGACATAACCTTTCAATGGGTGCATGTATTACACAAAAGAGCATTAAAAAAAATAAAGACAGTTGATTGAAATTGATACCCAATCTATGATATAGTTCAAAATGTAATAAAAGATAATCAAAGACGCTCCCTGTGGGGCGTCTTTTTGCGTGCCGGACATAATCGCCGGCGGATGGGTTGGAGGGTAAAAGTTAATTAGAAAAGAGGTGAGCCGCTATTGCAAAAGGCAAGTATCAAAAGTGGTTAGAGCCTGACGGATTGCTGCTTTTGGAAGCTTGGGCAAGGGACGGCTTAACCGATGAACAGATTGCGGATAAAATGGGGATAAATACGGCGACATTATATCGCTACAAAGAAAAGTATTGCGAGATTTGCGAGGCCCTAAAAAGGGGCAAAGAGGTTGTAGACGTTGAAGTCGAAAATGCACTGTTGAATTTGGCAAAATCAGGAAATATCACAGCCATTATATTTTGGCTGAAAAACAGAAAGCCGAACGTATGGCGTGATAAACAGAAAGATGTTGGTGATGAACACTTAGAAGACGTATCTGACGCGGAAAGCGAAGTGTTTGCTGATGATTAAGCGCACGAAAACGCTCCATTACAATTGGAGCGACAAACACAAAGAATATATGCGCCGGACACAGCACAGCGCCATGAACATTGCCGAAGGCAGTATCAGGAGCGGTAAGACCACTGACAACATTTTCTGCTTTGCACATGATTTAAAGCGGTCACACGACAAGCTGCATTTGGCTACAGCCTCCACACAACCCACGGCAAAGCTGATTATCGGCGACTGTGACGGTTACGGCTTAGAGCACATATTCCGGGGCCAATGCAAGTGGGGCAAGTATAAGGGCAATGAATGTCTTAAAATATGCGGAAAAGATACAAACTACAAAGAAAAAATCGTGTTGTTTTGCGGCGGGGCCAAAGCGGACAGCTACAAAAAGTTTCGCGGCATGTCAATTGGCCTTTGGATTGCAACGGAGATTAACCTGCACCACGCAGACACCATTCGAGAGGCCCAGCGCAGGCAGATTAACGCAGACATAAAGCGGTTTTACTGGGATTTAAACCCGGAAAGCCCAAATGCTGAAATCTATCAGGAATTTATTGACGTTTACACTAAAAAGGACAAAGACGGTGAGCTTAAAGGCGGTTTTAATCTCGTCACCTTTAACATCTTTGACAATGTTAATTTGTCGCAAGATAACCTCGACGCTGAAATATCGAAGTATGAAAAAGACAGCGTGTTTTATAAGCGGGATATTTTGGGCGAGCGCTGTACTGCTGACGGCATTATCTTTAAGGACTTTGCGGAACACACAGATAAATACATGATTGCGCGCTCTGATTTTCCAAACCGGTTCAGATGGGTTGACGTTGGTTTTGACATTGGCGGAAATGGTTCTGCGTATTCCATGTGCTGCAGCGCACAGGGGTATGATGGCGTTATATACGTCTTGAGAGCACAAAAAAAGCAGGCACAAGACCTGCCAATGGAACAGGTGGAACAATTTGTGTTTGAATTTATTGATGGAATACAGCAGGATTTTGACGTTAGAATTGACAATGTAAATTGCGACCATTCAGACGTAATTATTAATACGCTAAATGAAAAGCGGTATATTTTCGGCAAGACATATAAACCACCCATAGAAGACAGGCCGTTCCTTTTTTCCGTGCTGATGGCACAGGGGAAGTTTAAGCTTGTTGAAAATGAATGCAATGACTTAATTGATGAACTGCAAAATCTTGTCTATGACGATAAGGCGGACAAGGCCATACCGCTTGATGATGGAAGCATGCAGATAGACACATACGACAGCATGACATATTCCTGCGCTGGGAATTGGCACTATTTAAACGAGGGGTGAAATTTTGAGAGACACAATGAAACGCTTTTGGTATAATCTTTTGCAGCGGTTGGACAGCAAGATAAATCAATGGCTAAACAAGGGCAAACACGGTGACAGAGCGTTAAATGCGGATGATGATACTGTGGTCAACTTTTTTGTGATGGTGTTAAAAAAAGTTTTAAACCATGTATTTATGCAATGCGATTTCGAGCTAACTACCGACAGTAAGGTTGCCGAGCCGCTCATTGAGCTATGCGAGGATTTACAAAAAAACTGTTATAAAATTGGTTCTTATATGCTTGGCGGCTCTGATACACCGCAGCGGATTTCTGAATGCTGGGTTGTACCGTATTTTGAAACAGTAAACGGCGAAAGAAAGCTGTTTCACAGTTATTTAAGCGGCGACCGGATTTGCATTACGGGAATGGCCGGAAACCGGATAACAGAGTGCTATATGATTATAGACGCTGTCCGGCGAAATGACAAAGCATATTTTTTGTGCCGCCGTCACAATCTGGACGAGCGTGGAACGCTTAAAATTACATTTTTTGTTGCGGACGAGCAATCAAGAGAGATTACGGCAAGTATCCCGGAATGGCAGAGCATTACGCAGACTGAAACAACATACGCAGGGGCAAACAATATTGGATTTGGTCGTTATAAATCACCTGTTTTGGCTTTTGGGAATGACACATACGGAAAGCCATTAAATTATGGCTGTGCGGTCATTGAAAAGCAAATACAGACGGTTTTGGAGCAAATACGGGTGGAATTCAAATCCAGCGGTAAAAAACTGTTTCCCGATGAAAGTATTGTGCGCCGGAGGGATAAAGCCGGAAATCCGATTGGCATGTGGTGTCTTGATGAATATATCTATCCAATTCAGCATAAATCAGGGATTACGCAAAATATGATTGATGAATTTTCTCCGGAAATCCGTGAAAGCTCCTATTATGCACACTTAACAAAATTGCTGGAACAGTATCAAAATCTGATGGGAGTTAATGAACTGATTACCCATGAAAAAAGCGGCAGCGCGGCCACGGCTACCGAAATACGCACGCTGAATATTGATAACATCAGTCTGGAAGACAACATCAGGAAAGCTGTGCAGGACGGCAATATGGAAACATTAAAAGCCGACAGCATGTATCTTGGTATCCGTGAAGATTTATGGACTTATGATGAAACATGGACAGATATTTATGACGACGAGCAGCAGCGGATTGATAATAATATCAAGATGCGGCAGGAAGGAGCGATGGAACAAATTGATTTGATAAAATATTGGTTTCCGAACCTTTCGGACGAAGAAGCTCAGGAAAAGCTTGAACGCATTAATATGGAGCGTCAGAATGGCACGCAGTCGAGTATTGAAAGCATGTTAAACATGTGAGGCGGTGGGATAAATGCCGCAGATAGACGAACAAAAGTTAAACGAGTATGCCGACGCAGTTTTTAACCGGTGCAATTATTTCAACGATTATACGTTATCCACAATTGGCAGACGCATTAAATCAATCGGGCAGCTTAACACTGCAGACCAAATCGCGCTAAAAAACATGGCGGACATTTCCGGCGATATGGCGGCAATCACAAAAAAGCTTGCCGAAATTACAAAAATGAACATATCCGACATTGAAAAGATTTATACTCAGACAGTGACGGACGGTGTAAACTCATATAAGCCGTTGTATGATTTTAAGGGCATGCAATTTGTGCCGTTTGAGCAAAACGAATTTGCACAGCAATTAGTGCGTAATTGGGCTGTGCAGACAGCCGAGGATATGATAAACCTCAGCCGCACGAAGGCGTTATGTTTTGATAAATATAATTTGGCCGGAGATGTTATTGGGTCTACTCCGCTTTCCGGCGCATTCCAAAAGGCGATTGATGACGCTGTAATCGCAGTATCCACCGGCACCACGGATTTTAACACGGCAATGCGGGAAACAGTTAAGAGGTTGGGAGGCTCCGGCGTTAAGGTTACATACGGAAGCGGGGTAAACCGTTCTCTTTCCGGCATGGTGAGGCAAAATCTGTTGTATGGGGCAAAACAGGTGGCACAGGCATATGATGAGCATGTCGGGGATCAACTGGGCTGTGACGGCTTTGAAGTAGATTACCATGCACACCCGCGTCCCACACATGCTTTTATGGGCGGCGAGATGTATTCATATGACGGCGATGTCACAGTCAACGGCAGGACATACAAGGACGGCGCAGAGGCACTTGCAAGGCTGGGCGATTATGGCTGTCTGCATTTTAAAACAGACGTAATTTTGGGCGTATCTGAGCCGCGTTATGATGCACAGTGGCTTGCAGAACAAAAGGCAAAAGACAATACACTTATTGAATTTAACGGAAAACAAAAGACAGCCTATGAATGGCAGCAGGCGCAAAGGCGGATAGAAACGGAAACGCGCAGACAGCGGGATATAGCGTATATGGCAAATGCAAGCGGTGACAAAGTGCTTGTAAGGCAATGCGAGGATAAAATTATTGCTTACCGCAAAACATATGATGATTTGTGTGAGACTGTCGGTCTGGAAAAACGGTATAATCGCATGGCGACATATTATCCAAAACCTGTTGACAAAACCGATGGAAATGGTATAATAAAGACAGCTAATGGTTTACAGGTAAAAGGGTTGACTTCTCACGCTCGCGAAAGGGCAGCAGAAAGAGGCGTAACAAATTCGGCAATTGAAACTGCACTTCAAAAACCTTTGGTTGTCAAAGAACCCATAATTGATGTTTACGGCAGAAAAAGCCAAAGATTTATAGGGGAAAATGCAACCGTGAATATTAACCCTGATACAGGAACGATTATTACGACATGGAAGACGGGCAAGGCAACAGTCAAAAAGTATAAGAAAGAGTGATTTTTATGAATGAGATTCAAGTCAAGTTCATGCAAAGTCTTGGGTTGAATTTAGATATGCCATACGATGTTATTGAAGATAAGGTTTCGGACTTTTTGGAACGAAACGGATTTGACGAAGATTATAACATTACCGAAGAAGGAAAAGTTTGCGAAAGCATATTAGATTATATCGGAACCATTGGCGACTAATGCCGCTTCCTTGAGAAAGGAGAATGAACATGTCGGAACGGGATTTAAAAAATATGCGCTCTTTAGATGAAGCGGCGGAAAAAGCCGGTGGATTTGTTTCATTTTTAGATGAAAAGGATATTAGATATGACATCAGAAAAATTAATAAATATTGTAAAGATAAGGGTATTGAGCCGGTTGACCTAACCATTAGAGAATTAAATTCTTTTATTATTAAGTCGCCGAATTGAAAATGTTGATGTTTTAAGCACTTTGAACTTTTGAAACAACGGTTCAGGGTGCTTAATTTTTACCGTCTTTAAGCAACAGACGTTAAACAGGCTTATTTTTTATGCACTCAGTCGGGAGTATAACCGATTAATCCAAACTGTGGAAATCACAGTATAAACAAATTTTAGGAGGATTTTATATGCAGAACATTCACGAAATTTTGAAGGCTTACGGATTAGAAATCCCCAGCGACAAAAAGGCCGAGTTTGATAAGGCTGTGATTGAGAACTATAAAACGGTTGCTGAGGTTGAAAAAATATCGGATAAGCTGGAAAAAGCAAGCAACGACTTGATTACGCAGAAAGAAACCGTTACTACTCTCACCGGAGAATTGCAGGCATTAAAGGATAATAACGCAACCGCCGAGGATTGGAAAGCGAAGTTTGAAACGCTGCAGGCTGATATTTCCGAAAAGGAACAGGCAGCAAAAGAGGAAAAGGAAAAGGCAGAGCGCGAGGCAAATATTTTGAGCCGTTACAACGCCGTATGTACGGATAAAGACGGCAAGCCGCTTGAATGGTCGCACGAAGCTATTAAGGACAGTTACTTGCAGAAATTTACCGATGCTTTGGCTGATGAGGCCAATACGGGGAAATCTGACGCGGACATTTTCCACGCTTTAACGAAGGATGACGGCGCGGCGTTTAAGGGTGTGCAAGCAGAGGTGACGCTAAAGGGAGCCTCCCCGCTTGATGGCATAGACGACGCTCAGGCGCGGTCTATAATGGGATTAAAATAATTTTAAAAGGAGAGAAAATAAATGGCAAACAGTATTGCACTATTTAAAAAGTACATTAACCTGCTTGATGAAGTGTACAAGCAGAACGCAAAAACTTCTATTTTGGACGGGGACAATACCCTTGTTCAGATGGGAGCAAACGCAAACGAGATTGTAATTCCGAAAATTTCAATGGACGGTTTAGCGGATTATTCGCGTAACAGCGGGTATGTTGACGGCGATGTGACGCTGACAAATGAAACCGTGAAATTCAACTACGACAGAGGCAGGGCGTTCACCATTGACGCAATGGACAACGAGGAAACCGCCGGCGTTGCCTTTGGCAAACTGTCGAGCGAATTTATTAGGACAAAGGTTGTTCCCGAATTGGACGCTTTCCGGTTTGCGGCATATGCCGGAACCACAGGCATTTCAAAGGTATCAACCGGCACAACGCTTTCTACCGGTGATAATGTAATTTCAGCGCTGAGAGCCGCAACAACCAAAATGGACGAAGATGAAGTACCGATGGAAGACAGACATCTGTTTATCACACCCACATTGCACGGTTTGGTGCAGGATTTGGATACTACAAAATCCAGAGAGGTTATGAGCCGGTTTTCTGACGTAACACTTGTTCCGCAGACACGTTTCTATACCGCAATTGACCTATATGACGGCGTAACGGACAACAGTGGTTCGGAAGGCGCAAATGAAAAGGTTGGCGGTTATGTGAAAGCGTCTGCCGGCAAGGACATCAATTTTATGGTTATCCATAAACCCGCACTGTTGCAGTACACAAAACACACAGTTAACAAAATTATTACCCCCGAGGAAAACCAGCACGCCGATGCATATAAATTCCCGTATCGTGCATATGGCTTAGCGGACGTTTACGAAAACAAAGTTGCGGGTATTTACCTGCATCACAAAGCGTAAGGGGTGGGCATATATGGCAAGAACAATCGGGCTGGTTAATCCAGCCAAAGTAAAGCCGGAGGCCCCGAAGAAAGAACCGGTTAAAACAAAGCCGGAAAAATAACGGAGGTATGAGGCGGAATGTATCTTGGACATGATGAATACGAGGCTATGGGCGGCACTCTTGATAGTTCCGCCTTTTTTATTTACTCGCGCAGGGCGGAATATATGATACGGTCGCAGGCAGGCGGGCAGACCGGAGAGCGCATAGACAATCTTTCAGAAATCCCGGAGGCCGTGAAGGACTGCATTTTTGATTTGGTATCCTTTCTGTCAAATTATGCAGGAGACAAACAGGTGGCAAGTGAAAGCCAGTCACAAGGCGGTACGAGCGAAAGCTATTCTTACGTTACAAAAACAGACGCGGAAATATCTGAAAGGTGTGGAGAAATCATAGGACAATATTTCTACGGCGGCGGTTTAGGACATCTGCTATACCGGGGGGCATGTATGTGATTGGTTTAAGCAATTTAAACAGCGAGGTATTTACAATCATTAATCAGATACCAACATCACAAACGGTTGCGACCAAATCTGCGTGGGTAAAGCACACCTTAACCATGTGTGGAAAGAAAGATGGGCTGTATGACAAGACCAGCGGCGCAATGGTTTTTAAGGCCAATACATGGACAGCATTTATTTATAACTGGGAGCAGTACAAAAAGCCGTTATGGACAGACGGTGGATATTATGCGCTGGCTGATGAGAAAAAGGGCGGGCATTTTACTGTTAATGTTGGAGATTTGCTCATCTTTGCAGAGATTCCAGATGCAGTTCCGAAAACCTTACAGGAGTTTAATGCGCTGCGGGATAAATACAAGGACAACGGCGGGATTATAACCGGTTCGGAGGTCTATATCAATTACAAACCAAACGGCGCGCCGTGGAGTACGAACCATATTGAAATTATAAAAGGGTGATGAAATGTCCTTATCAAACATTACAGAATGGCTGAAACAATGCCCGCAAATGGCGAATTTATTTAGTATTTCCGCAGAGGGTAACGATGGTGATAATCTGATAACTCCGTTTTCTTCAAGCGACAGAGCAAGCATAAGCGAACAAAAGGATATAACGGGGTTTTATGAAGCTGATATTGTCCCGTTTGTTTCGGTATATGAAGAATACCAAATTGATTGTTTCCGCATGGCGTATTCCAACGAGGATAACTATAACATTATGTCATACGAAGACGTAAAAGCGGTTTGCGACTGGATTGAAGCGCAAAACCTTACAGGAAATTTCCCGGAAATAGGCGAACAAATCGTCCGGGTAGAGCCAAAACCGTTTTTGCCGTCTGTCCGATTTCGTGATGTAGATGCAAACCTCGTAGGTTATTACTTCACGCTGCGGATTACTTACGTTAATAAAATGAAGAGGCGAGGCGTGGAGTATGAAACGTAGCAGTATTACCATTGAGTTAAATATGCCCAAAATCTTAAATAAAGTCGAAAATGATAAATTTGGAAAGGCGCTTGCTAAAGAATGGGCAGGGTTAGTCAAACAATTTGTACCACATAATGAAGGGTTTTTAGACGGTTCAATGGGTGGTGCATCAGTTGTAATTGAGCCATTTCTAATACACTATAATTCAGATTACGCTGAATTCATGTATAACGGAGTGGTGTATGTAGACCCTGTGTATCATTGCGCTGGATTTACGAAGGACGGCGGCGTAACATGGAAAAGTAGGCATGATGTAAAAAAAATACCATCAAACCGCACTTTTAATTACAGAAAAGACAAAAACTCTTACGCTACCGACCATTGGGATAAAGCTGCGGAAAACGCGGGAGAAAAAGACAAGTTAATAAATTTTGCAAATGAATATTTAAGGAGGAAAATGTAAATGGCAGCAACAGATTTTAATACCGGGGCAGGCGTGAAAGCCCCACGAAAATTACTTATGACATTTGTAGATGTCGGTACAAGCTCGTCACCGGAATGGGAGCTTGTAGGGCGCGGCGTTGAGGAATCAGCAATTGAACTCAATCCGAACACAGAAACCATCACGGATATCTGCGGAATCACAGAAACGAGCGTTGAGAAATGGGAGCCGAACCAGACTTTTGAACCTAACACGGTGAAAGGCGGCTCTAAGCTAAATTTTAAACTACATCAAATTTGGCAAGACAAAACGCCGGAATTATTATCCCAGTTTGACGTGCTTATCGTATATGCCTATATTGGCGAAAGTTCTACGTTTGAAGCAGAACTCCAGAAAAACTGTACGATTAATATTACGTCAATCGGCGGCAGCGCATATGTTGATATGCCCATTGAAATTTCTTACAGCAATGACATTACTAAGGGAACCGTGGCTATCGCTAACGGGGTTCCTACATTTACGGAAGCAGAATAACTGTAAGGGGCGGCGATTTGCCGCCCTAATTTTATAGGAGGTATAAAATATGGCACATAAGATTACCGTTGGCAGCGGGCTTGAAACATTTGAAATAGAATTTGTGGATAGAGGCGTAACGGCTGAAATAGCCTTTAACCCATCGGACCCGGATTTGCCTAAGCGACTGTATGAGGCTCAAAACATAATTGACGAAAAGACAAAAAATGTAAAACAATATGAAGTTGACGAAAACGGAGTTCCGAATATTGAAGGGGCTGTTGATTATCTAAATGAGGCTAATCAAATTGTGTATGATGCAGTCGATTATGCATTCGGCAACAAAATAAGTGATGTATTATTCCAGCATTGCAGCCCATACGCCATTGTAAACGGAGAATATTTTATCTGGACTTTTTTTAACGCTATGGCACCTGTGCTGGAAGATATTATAAACAAAAGCCAGAAAAAAGCAAACGAAAACATGAATAAGTATCTTTCTAAATATATGAAGAAACGATGATAAATTATAGTTTACCCACAGAAATAATTATTGATGGTGTTATATATCCTATCAACAAAAACGGCGATTACCGAATGATTTTGGACGTAGTTTCTGCACTTAATGATGAGACGCTTTCCGAACAAGACAAGGTGCGTACATCATTATGCATTTTTTATGACTTCAACATACCCCCAGATACACAAAAAGCCGTAGATGAAATGATGCTATTTATCAATTGTGGCGAGGCGGACGAACAGAAAAAGCAAGACGCCCCAATAATGAATTGGGAGCAAGACTTCCCCTTGTTGGTTTCCCCGATTAATAGGACGCTGGGCTATGAAATAAGGTCTGCCTCTTATCTTCATTGGTGGACCTTTATAAGCGGCTACATGGAAATCGGGGAGTGCCAGTTTGCCACTGTGGTTAATATACGTCAGAAAAAGCGTAAAGGAAAAAAATTAGACAGTTGGGAACATGAGTATTATACTAAAAACAAGAAAAAGGTAGACTTGAACGTCAAGTTTGATAAAATGGAACAGGAATTTATGCATGATTTGTTCGGTGTTGAATGAAATCCACTTGTAATTTAAGTAAATTTAGTATATAATGTATTAAATTACTAGGGGGAGGAATTCAAAATGAAAACTTGTACTGTATGTGGAAATAAAGTACAAAATATTGGAGGTCATATAATTCGTGGAAAGAGTAAAGAATGGGTATGCAGAGAATGTTTAAAAAAAGCAAATGTTAGTGTCATGCAGTTTGGGTTTCAGAACATTACACCAGGACAAATTATGGCAAGAATTAACGGAAATGAAATTATTGATACTCATACTCAAGCTTCTGAGCCACAAGATATTCCACAAGAAAATTTTGCACAAACACAAGATGCCGTAGTTGAGCAAAATAATGCTGGCGGCATGAGATGCCCACGATGTAAAAGCACCGAAATGCAAATAATAAGTGATGTGGAAGGCAAAGGTGCGAGCTTTACAAAAATTTGTTTATGTGGAATATGCGGACTTGCAGGAGCGGGCAAGACAACTACAACGCATTACTGGGTTTGCAAGAAGTGTGGAAACAAGTTTAAAATGTAATGGACTCTACAAAACTATGGATTAAACTAATGGATATTGCAAGGAAATATTGGGGCTGCCATCAATTCCCCGAAAGAAGTTTTTTCTTTAGAGGTTACCAATTTCCGGTGTGCGCAAGATGTACCGGCATAATGATTGGTTACATAGTTTCCATTATTTTGCTTTTGTGTAAGGTATTCTTTTCATGGAAGCTTTCAGCTGCATTTCTCCTGTTCATGTTAATTGATGCAGGGTTGCAATACCAATTTGGGGTTATGTCAACAAATAACAGGCGTCTTTTAAGCGGGATGTTGTTCGGAATCGGTTTTTGGGAACTTATAGCATGTATTATTAGAAGCATTATTTTATAAGACACTCTTATTCCCAAGTCGCTCCTATTATAGGGGCGTGGATTGAAATATCTATGAATTTTATTGAAAGAGCATGGCATATTGCCGATAATCGAACAGCAAATAGCAAGCTAAAAACAAAATAAATCAACCACGTTTTCGGACGTGGTTTTTTTATGTACAAAATAAAAAGCAAAGGGGGAATTTTGATGGCGCATGATGGTAAAATAACGCTTGCAACAGAAGTTGATACGGATGGCATTAAATATAGCGAGAACGATATTAGAAAGGCCGCTGACAAAGCTGGGAAGGGATTTAAAAATCTCGGAATTACTCTGCAAAAGGCTCTTTCAAAAGGAGATACCAAAGTCGCTCAGTTAACGAATAACTTCCGCAAGGCTACGGCAGAGGTAGAAAAACAAGCGAAAAAGGTAGACGAATTAAAAAAACGTCTTTCTCAACTCGAAAGCGGTGAAGTGAACATTGAAAATAAAAGTATTTTAAAAATACAGTCCGATTTTGACGAAGCCACAGCAAGTGCAAAAAAGACGAAAGCTGAAATTGACAGGGTTTATCAGCAATTACAGGAGTTGCAAATGAATGCATTTACGGCACCGGATACAGGCGAAGTTTTGTTAACGCCTGAACAGCAAGCCGAGTTTGATAAACTTAATGCACAGCTTGACGAATTGGAGCCAAAACTTACGGCGACGAAAGAAAAAGCCAATGGTATGGGGAAAGCGTTAAAAAACGCAGTAGGTACAGCAACGCAGGCCGAAATTAAGAAAACAAACGATACATTATTATCTGCCAACAACAAACTTAATGATTTATCTACTAAAGCAAATATTGCGGGGCAAAAGCTTGAAAATGCTGCAAAAAAACCGAATAGACCCATAGCTGTTTTGACAAGCGGGTTTGATAGGCTGGGAAAAAGATTACTCGGAATAGCAAAACGGGTGGTAGTATTTTCGTTAATTATAAAAGCACTTAGAAGTGTTACCGCGGCAATAAAAAATGCAATTATGTCAGATGACAAATTCAGAAATTCTGTTAACCAACTAAAAGCAGCATTTTGGGTGGCGTTCGCACCGATATATGATTTTGTTATTCCAGCATTAAGAAGCTTTATCGGTTATCTAACCAAAGCGGTCGTTGCCGTATCAAAACTTTTTGCAAAATTAAGTGGAAATACGTTTGGCGCAATGGTTGAAAGCGGTAAGAACTTAAAAAATCAGTCTACAGCCTACCAGCAACAACAGTCAGGCGGTAAAACTGAGGAAGAAAAACGTATAGAAAACCAAATAAAAGCCTTAGAAAAACAAAATAAGGAGCTTAATAAACAAAAAAAGGCGAAACAAAAGATACAACAACAGCAGGAAAAGGCAAATAAACGTTACCTTGCCGATTTTGATGAAATTAGTATTCTTTCAGAAGACAAAGATGAAAGTGAATTAGATGTTCTCGATGAAAAAATTGAAAAAAATGATGAGATAATCGACCAACTACTAGAACAATTAGACCTTATTCAAGAGCAAAAAGAGGCAAACAAATCGACGGACGCAGATTTTGATAGTCTAAACGGTTTGGACAATATGAAAATGAATGAGAAGTTGGAAAAGGCACTTAAACTTACTGGCGCTGCTTTTATCGCTTTAGGAACAATATTATTAATATGCGGTCATATTGGTTGGGGCATTGGCTTTATTTTAATGGGTGCTACGCTATGGGGAATTGCGGAAGCGTCTTCAGATAACGGTGAAACGATAGGCGAGTCAATTTCAAACTTTTTTAAGGAAAATGCGGCCTTAATTATTGGAGTTAGCATTGCCATGCTCGTTATAGGTATTATTATGTGTTGCTGTGGACATGTTACACCATTGTCTATAGGTCTAATTTTAGTTGGCGCAGTCGGTCTTGCAGCGGAGGTGGCATTAAATTGGAATTTCATCACAGAGAAGGTATCGGAGTTTTTTAACAATAATGCTGCTCTAATTGTTGGGGTAAGCCTATCCATGCTTGCACTTGGTGTAATTCTATGCTGTTGCGGTATCGTTAACGCCTTGTCAGTAGGATTAATAGTAGCTGGTGCCGTTGGTATAGCCGCCGAGGTTGCTTTAAACTGGAATTTTATTGTAGAAAAAGTTCAAAACTTTTTAAATGATAATGCTGCCCTGATTGTTGGAATAAGCTTGGCTATGCTTGCGCTGGGCATAATTTTGTGTTGCTGTGGAATTGTTAGCCCATTGTCCATTGGATTAATTGTGGCGGGAGCAGTAGGTATAGCTGCGGAAGTAGCTTTAAATTGGAATTTCATCACAGAGAAGGTTAATAATTTTTTAAATGAAAACAGCGCATTGATAGTTGGAATCAGCGTTGCTTTGCTAGTTCTTGGTATCGTTCTATGTTGCTGTGGCATCGTTACTCCGTTATCTATTGGCTTAATCGTGGCTGGTGCTGTCGGACTGGCGGCGGAAGTAGCTCTGAATTGGGAATTTATATCAACTAAGGTAACAGAGTTTTTTGATAAGAACAAGGCATTAATAGTTGCGGCGAGTGCTGCCATGCTGATTTTAGGTATTATTTTGGTGATGACAGGAGTAGGCCTCCCTTTAGGCATAGCTTTAATAGCGGCTGGCGCTGTCGGGTTGGTTACTGAAGCGGCTCTAAACTGGGATTTTCTTGTTGATAAAATAAAAGAGGTTTGGGAAAAAATTAAGGCATTCTGGAATGAACATATTGCAAAGTATTTTACAGCGGAATGGTGGGGCGCGCTTTTTGCCAATATGTTAAATGGAGCAATAAATATATTTGAGATGTTTTTGAATTTTTTAACAGCAGGAGTTCGAGAGCCGTTAAACGGTATTATCAAACTTATTAATAAAGTTGCCGATTTTGCCGGCTTAGAAAGTATTGATATACCGCAAATACCATCGGTAAGTTTACCTCGCCTTCCGGTTCCGGCATTAGCGGCTGGTGCTGTCATCCCCCCAAACAAAGAATTTCTTGCCGTTTTAGGCGACCAAAAGAGCGGTACTAACGTGGAGGCGCCATTATCCACGATTAAACAGGCTGTTGCAGAGGCAATGGGTGAAAATGGAGGCGGAAACCAAACCGTTATCCTGCAGATTGATGGCCGTGAGTTTGGCCGTGTTGCACTCGACCAGATGAACCGCGAATCAAAACGAGTTGGCGCAAGTATTTTCAGCGTATAGGAGGGCATTATGGACTACATTGTTATAAACGGAAAAAAATACGACGATATTACGATTTCCGTAAGTAGGAGTTTTGAAATTTTGTATTCTGAAAACACAGGCAGAACAGCTTCACCCGGTGCGCCAATGTCGCTTGACCCATATGGTACATTTTACAATTACAAAATTACCTTTGCCCGCAAGACGGGAAAGGAGCAAGTATATGATGCGTTATGGGAATACTTGTCTACACCCAGAGATTATGGGATACCCGTAAGGCTTGTATATAATCAAAGCACCATAAGCTTTAATGCATATGTATCAAACGGTTCACAGGAGCTGGCAAGTATTAATACAAAAACAGGCCTTGTCAAGTGGAAAAGCTTTGAAGCGACGTTTATACCAATGGAGGCGAACAGATTGCCATGAACGGAAATATAACGGTAAAGTACGGTGATGAAGAAACCGGCATATTTGTAATTGATAACCTAATTTTAACTGCATCGGTAATACAGGAAACAAGAAAAATTGCGACAGAATTACCTGCAAGCACACTGGATTTAGAACTTGATGTAAGAGATTATGAAAATTTTGAATTTGCTGTAACAAAACCGT
The DNA here is from genome assembly GCF_014384785.1 of Congzhengia minquanensis. NCBI lineage: Bacteria > Bacillati > Bacillota > Clostridia > Eubacteriales > Oscillospiraceae > Congzhengia > Congzhengia minquanensis. The sequence goes on along the minus strand of NZ_JACRSU010000002.1, from coordinate 309,918 downwards.
TATATATTTACAGCGATACATCACTTATCCAGAAGACTTTTATCACGGAAGCAAAGAAAACAAGCCAATACAGATGGATGGTAAACTCCACAGATTACATCGGCATGATGGACTACCTAACATACGACGGTAAGTTTTATTATCAACAAACGTTTGAAGCCGTTATGGAAGACTTGTTCAGTGGGACAAATATACCGTATTACATAGACAATTACACGAAGCAACTTACAGTGTCGGGTCAAGTTGCCGCCGGGACCGTGCGTAGTGCTTTGCAAGAGATTTGCTTTTCGTTTGGAGCTTATGTAACAACCGCAAACTGCGACGGCGTAACGGTACAACGTCTTAGTAGTGATGTGTCACAAAACATTAGCACCGATAGAATTATGGCGGGGATAAATGTTGAAAACAAAGAAACAATTACGAAATTATCTATTGGATATTCAAATTTTGTTTCAAGCGAAGAAAGTATTTCGGTAACAAAATCATTCGATAATGACTTTATAACTGAAAATCTTGGGAAATGGGTTACATTCAATCTTGATGTTCCGTGTGAATTTAAAAATAGGTATATTGTCGGAAATTATTATTCAGAACGCAACATTACAGGACAAGAGGGAAGACACGATTTATTTACTGATTTTGAAACACATCCGCATTATTTGAAAGCAAAGGTTGTGGAAGAATTATCAGATGGAATTGTTGAAGGAACTAAAACTTTAGACGGTGGCTGGCTTGCTTTTGTTGCCTATCCTTATATGTCAGTAGACGGAGGAGTGTTAGAAAAGCAAAATCCTGTTGATTCGGCGTTACCCATAATTAATGAAAAATCACTAAACACTCTCGGGACAATGACATCTGAAAATGCTCAAACTGCGCTCGATAGAATTTTTGATAACCTAACCGTTGGGCTTAAAATTGATGCTAAAATTATAGATGGGAGGAATTACCTTACATACGGCTCCTTCAAATTTGGAGAAAAAATATATGGGTTTGAACACCAAAACCCCATCAACATTGGGGACATAGTAACAATTGAAACACCTAATAACGGGATACAAACCGGTTTTGTGCAGAAAGCAACATATAAACTATTCGGGAGCACAAAAGTTGTAAAAAGCTGTGAAATAATTTAGGAGGAGGTAAAAATGAACGAACGATATTTTGCGGAGAAACAAGACGGCGTTAACACAATACATGCCGAGGATTTTAATTTGGCGTTTGGCGACATTGCAGACGATATGGCAACCCTTGAAGCAGAGGCCGCGGCATCTGATGCGCACATTAAAAACGCATCAAATCCACATAGTGTGACAAAGGCACAGATTGGTCTTGGAAATGTGGACAACACAAAAGACGCGGACAAACCGGTGAGCACAGCAACGCAGGCAGCCCTTGATTTAAAGGCCAACGCGGCAGACGTGTATTATAAAAATGTCTTATACACTAAAAACGAAACAGACGCAAAGCTTGCGTTAAAAGCAAACTCAGCGGATATTTACACGAAGCCAGAGGTTGACGAAAAGATAAGTTCTGTTTCGATTTGGGGCGGAGCGGTTTCAAGCTGGGAAGGACTTCCGACGAACCCTAAGCCCGGAACGTATTGTTATGTGTCAAGCGATATTGCAAACGGTGCGAAATATTCAGGAAAAGCGTCGGATTTCTTTGTGATTGACAGTTTGCCTCTTGGAGGGGACGGAATATACATTTGCGGACTTAAAACGGGGTTTATTCTGGATACGGCTTGTGTTGGTACGAATTCCGGCCTTGACGCGGTGTGCGTATATAATGCCGCGCGCAGTAAAGTTGGAGAGATTTGGCCTTACGATACCGGAGGCAATTACCCTTTAAATTTTAGTATTGAACTGCTTGGGTTATCGTCTGCAGACGACACGGTGACGTTTTACTTGGGTTATTGGGACGGGACAAGCTTTCCTGCAAAGATTGAGAATTTTTCGGCAGGGAGCATGATTTTCTGGAACGGAACAGAATGGTGCGGTGTGGCGTCTGCGGATTTAGCAGGTGAAGTAAGCGGAAAAGCGGATAAAATTAAGACAAATCCGCATGGGGGAATATATGGCTATCCATTAATTGTGACCGACCACTTAGCAGGGGAAGGCCCTATATCTTTAAAGGTTTACGGTGCAAGTGACGGCGTTGGGGACTTGGTTGCAAGCGGGGATTATACCGGAAAGTACGCAATCCCAATTACAATACGTGGAAAGAACCTATTCTCGACAAAGAGTATTCAAAATACCTCCTCTACCATTAATGGTATAACATGGACCATTAACGATGACGGGTCTATTACTGCAAACGGGACAGCGACAGCAAATTCACACTATAATGCGGTTAAGCAGGCTGACGCCATTTTATTTCCGGCAGGGGATTATAGCTTTAGTACGACATATGAACATTATAATCAAATACAGTTCAAAATAATAACTTATGTGGACGGCGCGGCAACAATTTTAACGCAAACTTTAGGTAAGGATTCACCGGTGTTTACTTTAGCGGATGATACATACTTGTGTTTTCAATGTACGATTGGGTCAGGCAAAACATTGGATAATGTAACAATTTATCCGAGAATAGAGTATGGAAAAGTGTTAACGGAATATGAGCCCTACGGAATAAGCGCCGAAAAGACAGTTTACACAGACGCGCCGCTTACAGAGGGGGAAAGTGTTGAAATCACAGATATTGTAATGCCTGAGAGCGCAAAATTGTTCATCAGCGCAAATACTACCGTTCCTCCTTCCGGAATGGAATTATTATACTATCAAGATATGAACAAATTAGTAGGTGAATTTGCATCAGGAGCGCATCCTCTTATGGGTAAAAAAATACTATGCTTAGGCGACAGTATTTTTGGAACGAAAAACACAGAAGTAAGTGAATTTTTCAAAAGCATTACAAAAGCGAATGTGTATAACTGTGCTTTAGGCGGTACGAGAATGGCACAACATGAAGAAGGTTGGGATAATTGGAGTATGTACCGTTTTGCGTATTCTATCGCCAACAATGATTGGGCGATACAGGAAAACGGGCTAAGTCATACAAACGTGCCGCCGTTTGCAGAGGAAAGATTAGCATTCATTAAAACACTTGATTTTAACGATATTGATGTAATAACGATAAATCACGGAACAAATGATTGGAGCGGAAGTATTACGCTTGATAATGACAGCAACCCGTTAGACACAACAACGTATATGGGTGCTTTACGGTATTCAATCGAAACGATATTGACGGCATATCCGCATTTAAAGATTGTAGTTTTATCGCCCTGTTGGCGTTATTGGAAAGATGCAGACGGGAATTTTACAAACGATTCGAATACAAGGACAAATACAATAAGTGAAACATTATTGACTTATGTCAACAAAGGGAAACAAGTAGCGGCAAATTATCAACTTAACTGGATTGATTTATACCATATTGGATTTAATGAATTGACAACTTCCATCTATTTCCCGTCTACCGACACCACGCATCCGAACAATACTGGTCGTTTGGCAATCGCAAAGAAAATGGCAGAGTGTATGGGTGTGACATTTGCAGAAGATTACACAGATTCTCTTAATTATGCAGACAAGACATATGTTGATAATGCAATAGGTGATATAGAAACCGCGCTTGACAGCATTATAGCGATTCAAAATGAATTAATAGGCGGTGATGGCGAATGAGCATAGCAGACAAGCTGACACAAATTGCAGAAAATGAGCAGGCGGTGTTTGAGGCAGGGAAAAAGAGTGAATATGATACATTTTGGGACGCTTATCAGGATAACGGAAATAGAACAGAATATACTTATGTGTTTGCCGGTGTCGGGTGGACGCAAGACTTGTTTAAACCTAAATATGATATAATACCTACTATACAGCAGGGCATGTTTAGCTACTCAAAAATTGTTGACATCAGACCGCAAACAATAGGAGTTAATGTTGATTTTTCCAGGTGTACAAATTTTCAATATTTGTGCCGGTATTCCAATGTCAAATATATTGGCGTGATAGATTGTTCCAGTGCTATAGCTGGCGATTTTATATTTAACTTTGCAGAAAACCTTGTAAGCGTCGAAAAAATAATTATGCCGGAAAATATGACTTGGGCTGGGTTTGCGGATAAGAGTTTTGAAAATGCTAAAAAGCTGGAACATATCCGCATTGAGGGCGTTATTCGGCGAAGCACAAATTTAAGCTGGTCGGTGGTGCTAAAAAAAGAAAGTATTACGAGTATTGTTCAAGCATTGTCAGACACGGCGGAGGGACAAACAATTACATTTAGCCAGACCGCGAAAGAGGCGGCGTTTACGGACGCAGAATGGGCTGTATTGATAGGCACGAAACCAAACTGGACAATTGCGTTAGCATAAAGGAGGGTTTATAAAATGTTTAAAATCGTATTAGATGCGGGGCATGGACGGAATACGCCGGGGAAACGGTGTTTAAAATCGTTAGACCCTGCCGAGACCCGGGAATGGGTGTTAAACGCCCGGATTTGCGATAAGATGGAACGGCTGCTTGCAAATTACAGCGGGTATGAGCTTTTGCGGGCAGACGACAGGACAGGAGCGACAGACGTTGCGCTGAAAGCTCGGACGGATGCGGCCAACCGGTGGGGTGCGGATTTGTATTTATCTGTTCATCACAACGCAGGGTTAGGCGGCAGAAACGGCGGGGGGCCTGAGGTTTATGTTTATACTTCGCCGTCGGCAAAGACAGTGGAATATCAAAAGATAATACACGATTGTTTTGTGGAGCGGGCAGGGAAATTTGGGAACCGTGCAAACGAAATGCCCCGGAAGAATTTGCATGTGTGCCGGGAGACGCATATGCCGTCGGTGCTGATTGAGTGCGGATTTATGGATTCGCCCGGTGACGTTCCGTTGATTTTGTCGGAATCGTTTGCGTACAAAGCGGCGCAGGGGCTGACTGAGGCATTGGTACAAATTGGAGGCTTAAAGAAAGTAAAGGAGGAAACAAGCATGGCAGAATGTAAATTTACAGACATCAGCGGGCACTACGGAGAAAAGCAAATTCGGGAAGTGTTTGAAATGGGAATCATGAACGGAGTGGACGAAACCCACTTTGAGCCGGACAAGCCGGTAACGCGGGCGCAGGCGGCTATCATTGCGCGGAACGTTGTGCGGTATATTACGGGAAAGTAGGGGTTTTACATATGGACAATATCATTACATGGATTAAGCTTGTGGCCGGTGTGATAACCGGTTTATTATCCTATTTATTCGGAGGGCTGGACATGCTGTTTACGGCGCTGCTGGTGTGCATTGCGGTGGACTATATCACGGGAGTTTTAGCGGCGCTTTATGAAAAGCGGCTCAACAGCGAAGTGGGTTTCCGCGGCATAATAAAAAAGGTCGTTATTTTGCTGATTGTGGTTTTGGCACAAATGATTGAAAACGCTGCGGGAATTACGGGCATACGGGATATTGTTATTGGTTTCTACATAGCAAACGAGGGGATTTCCGTTTTGGAGAACGCCGGCAGAATGAACGTGCCGGTGTGCAGAAATTTGACGCAGTATTTGGAGCAGTTAAAAAGCAAAGAAGAACCGCAATAGGAAAATTTATCCCTTGATTTTTTTAATCGGCTGGGTTATAATGGTATTAGACATCTGTAGGTAGGACATAATTTTTCATAATAATCCCCCGGCAACCAGCCTGATGGAGCATATACCTTAACGGACGGGTATTCCATTCAGACTGGTTGCCACCCTTTTTATGCGTTAATTGAAGCTTATATAGTATCTAAAAGCCTTTAAGATTTTAATTATATGACACACATATGACACAATTATGGCTTGAAGCGTGCGTATTACGGCATAAAAAGTTCTCCAAGAGATAATCTGCGAACTTTTCACGACTATCGAAAGCCTTTATTTACGGGGTTTTTGGAGTTGTCAGTTGGACAGAGTTGCAGTCAAAAGTGTGCAACAAGTAACACACAAGCGACAAACAAACAACAAAATTCTCAATTTAACAAGGGTTTAAAAAGAGATGTTTTTCTCCACAAAAGAAAGACATCTCTTTCTTTTTTATCTTAAATTTTATTGATTGCATTTACAAGCTCCTCAATGTCCAAATGAGTATAAATTCTTTCGGTGAGCGTCATAGCACCGGAATGTCCTACAATCTTTTTAATTGTAGTTTGGGAAACGTGGGCTTCCGCAAGCATTGATATACAAGTATGTCGGCAGCAGTGCGGAGTTTGCTCAAGTCCCAGATTTGTCATAAGCGGTAAGAAATAACTATCATAGTAATTGCGGTATTTGAATTGTTCCCCATTTTCAGTATGTAAAAGGTATTCGCTGTAGGTATCATTATACCAAGCCTTAAAGAATGGTAATACCTTGTCGGCAATGGGGACTTTTCTTATGCCGTTTTCTGTTTTGCTGGCTAAAACATCAAAATACTGTTCATCAAGATAAACATTTTCTTTTTTAAGGTCAAGCAGTTCGGATATTCTGACACCTGTGTAAAACTGCTCCCACTGAGCAGGAGCGTGAGGAAGCACGCAAAAAATATCTTGATGAAAGAGGTGTACCTGAGAGTTTCAGGTGGTAATTCCTCTTTAAGAGATATTTACAGGAATGTGGCACATTCCTGTGTCGGTAATGAGGAAAGAAATTGACGATTTACCGAAATGCAAAGCAGTAAATTTTACGGCAGAAAATTTATTGATTTGCGGCGTGTGTGGCTACAAGCTGCACACACTTCGGCTGTAGCCGAACAAAGACATATAAAACAAAATTTATAGAGCCGTTCATAAAGCGTATTATGAAAATAATTGAAAACCTTGCAAAGCGGTGTTATAGGGCAGAGAAAATTGCTGAACAGGCAGAAGCAAAAATCAAGCCTTAGCAGGCAGATAACGAAAGGCTTAAAAGTCTGCTTTGGAATAAAAATTTAGCACTTTCAAAAGCAGAGGTAAAAGCCAGAGATTTTAATAAAATTCAAAAACATTTCGGCAGAGAAACAATAAATCAATGGCTAAAAGAAATTATAAGGCTTGGCAAAAACAGAAGTAAAAGCAACAGAGATATTGAAAGATAAAATATTTTCTCTTAATAACCTGTACGGGAATGTGGCACATTCCCGTGTGAGTGGTTATAAATGTAATGCAATAGAATCCCATTTTTGCGGTTGGGAATATAAAACCATTCCCTTGCTCAATTCGTAGTTTGCAGACCGCATAAAATGGGCATTTTTCAACCTCTATTGCGTGACGTTTTTCAATATTATATTTTTGTATATATTGATAATTGAAAAATGACGTATGTATGATATAATAATATAAATAATAATTTGTGATGGTGAAATAAGATGAAAAACAAATATATTCAGCTTGTTCCAGCTGACTTATCACTTGCAGAACAAGTAGTTAATTACTATAAGAGAAACAGAGATTTTTTAAAAGTCTTTGAGCCTGTACGAAACGAGGAATTTTTTTCGCTTGAACATCAGCGAGAAGTCTTAAAAAGGGAAATGTTTGAGTATGAAGAAAAGACAGCATTCCGCTTTTATATTATACCAATAGAACATCCCACAAAAATTATAGGTATAATTGGATTAAACAATGTGGTATGGGGAGCCTTTTGCTCTGCTTTCTTGGGTTATAAATTAGACAAAAATTTTTTCAATAAAGGATATATGTCTATGGCTGTAGAAATGTTAACAAAATATGCGTTTGAAGAATTAGGTTTACATCGAATAGAAGCAAATGTAATGCCGAAAAATCAAGCCTCATTGAGAGTGCTTGAAAAAAATCATTTTACAAACGAAGGGATTTCAAAGTATTATCTTAATATCAATGGGATTTGGGAAGACCATGTCCATATGGTAAAAATAAATTATGCTATGCACTAAATTTCAGTTTATAAACGAATTTAATCAAGTTCTATTGTTCCACATAACAGGGCAAAAAGAGTGTAAGAAAATTATATAAAACTTATTTTGATAAAAGCATTGATTTTATTGTGGCTTTGATAAAAACAGCAGTAATATGATGTTGTGAATAGTCCTGCATAAATAACATACAAGCAACAAAAAACAGAGAAGACCCCGTAAAATAGGGCTTTTTGAGATGATGAAAATTCTCAAAGAGATAATCAAACATTCAGAAAACCCCTGTTTTCAAGGGTTTTCTTTTTTGTATAATAAATTGCCCTGTAACCACAAATGGTTCCGGGGCAGTTTTATCAATATGGAAAAATTAGAATTTTCTGCTATATTCACTTTTAATAACCTCTGTGATTTCTTCCGGACTTTCTTTGCAACCGCTGTTCAGCCATTTTTTTAATACTGCATTAAGTCCGCTTTTAAAAAATTCTATGTGATAGTCAATATATTTCATATCAAAATATTTTTGAGCCATCTCGGTATCTAAACCTGTAATATTCATATTGATATTTCCTATTTTGAAATAGGTTTTATAAAATAGCTGATTTTCTTTTATATGATGAAACAGACGCGAAAAATCGTTGCTTCGTGTTTCTGTTTTAATTTCATTTGCATACAATGATAAAAATTCTTCTTCAAGATGTTTGCACACTTTATCAGCAAGATCGTATATGTCTATATAGTTTGAATAGAATGTACTTCTGTTTAGACTTGTAATTTTGCAAATCTCGGAAACAGAAATGTTATCAAGCTCTTTTGTTTGCAATAGCACTATGAACGCCTTTTCTATTTTGTCAATACTTTCTTTTCTTCTTTTATTATTTGGTGTATTCATAATATCCTCCATTAAACCAACAAATGTTAAAAAATTGATGATTGTTTTTTTATATTAAATTATATTATACTATAATTACATTAAAAACACAACTGTTGTTTTAATAAATTAAATTTTTGGAGGTTTTTCTTATGAAAAAAAGTAATTTTGTAGCCCTTGTATTAGGAACTGTAAGCGGAGTACTGTTCGCACTTGGAATGTGTATGGCTCTTCTTCCTGACTGGAATGCATTCAAGCCGGGAATTATATTCGGTGCAGTCGGCATAGTTTTAGGACTTATAACTGTATTCGTGTGGAGGAAAATGGAGCGTAAAGCACCTATCAAGATAAGTGGCAGAACAGTTGGTATCATCTTTCTTGCAATTATAGGCTCATTAACATTAGGAGTTGGTATGTGCTTTTGTATGGTATGGGAAAATATCGTGCTGGGTACAGTTATCGGTCTTGCAGGAATAATAGCTCTCTTAATGCTTATACCAATAACAAAAGGCATTAAATAAATGAATATCATAAGAATGCTCAAAGGCAGCAGGAAACAGATATTTCAAGTTGCTTTGTTAAGCTTTATTGTAAATTCTCTGTATGCTCTTGGAAACTTTGCTCTTGGAATTTGGAGCAAATCATATTGGTTTTTAACTATGGGAGCATATAATCTGATATTGGCAATAATGCGTGTTTCTGTTGTGCTGTCTAACAAGAAGAATGAAAAAAATATTTCGGAAATTTTTATTCAAAGGTTTATTGGAATAATGATTATTTTGCTTGGCTGTATATTATGCGGTAGTGTATATTTAAGTATCAATTTTGATGTTGCACATAAGTTTCACGAAATTATAATGATAACAATAGCAACATATACATTTACTAAAATTACACTTGCAATTATAAACTATGTAAAAAGAAGCAAATTCAATTCGCATATTATATCTACGATTAGATGTATAGCATTGTGCGATGCGACAGCATCATTATATTCTTTGCAAAAATCAATGCTTGTTTCATTTGAGGGAATGACTGTAAATGATATTCGTCTTATGAATATCTTAACTGGTGCCAGCGTGGTCATCATAGTTGTCGTGCTTGGTGTGTTATTGATAAAAAAATCAAAAAAGGAGATTAAAAATGGCTAAATCAAAAATAGTAAAAGGAGTTCAGAAAA